>JANNCY010000109.1:0-1715 GCA_031387085.1 Flavobacteriales bacterium
ATGAATCTTTCTGAAAGAGATAAAAAACACAACTGGCATCCGTACACACAGCATCAAACAGCAGCTAATTTTCCAGCTATTGTAAAAGGAAAAGACGCCTTATTGTGGGATGAAAACGGCAAAGAATATATTGATGCTATTGCATCCTGGTGGGTGAATCCGTTCGGTCATTCGAATACCTACATTGCCGATGCGATATACCAACAACTCACTACATTAGAACACGTACTTTTTGGCGGATTTACGCACAAACCTGCTGTTGTCCTTTCTGAAAAGTTGATGGAGATTTTGCCTTCTAATCAAAAGAAAATTTTCTATTCCGATAATGGTTCGACCGCAGTTGAAGTAGCTTTAAAAGTGGCCTTACAATACCATTACAACAAGGGAAACGCTAAGACTAAAGTCATTGCTTTTGAAGATGCTTTTCACGGAGACACATTCGGAGCCATGGCTGCCAGCGGTATTAGTTTTTTTACAGAAGCCTTTCAAGGTTCTTTATTAGAAGTCGTTCGCATTCCGGTTCCGACTTTGGGTAACGAGGAAAAAAGCCTTCTCGTTCTAGAAAATTTGGTAAAGACCAATGAATTTGCTGCATTTATTTTCGAACCTTTGGTGCAAGGTGCTGCCGGAATGGTTATGTACTCACCAGAAGTTTTAGACAAAATGATTACCATCTGCAAGCAAAACAACGTTTTTACGATTGCCGATGAAGTGATGACGGGTTTTGGAAAAACAGGAAAAGCATTCGCGTCTGATTACCTTCAAAACAAACCTGAAATGCTCTGTTTGTCGAAAGCATTGACCGGCGGAACAATTCCAATGGCGGTGACGACTTTTACTCAGGAACTATTCGATGGCTTTTTAGATACGGATGTGAATAAAGCGTTGTTTCACGGCCATACGTTTACGGCCAATCCGACTGGTTGTGCTGCTGCATTGGCGAGTATAGATTTGTTACTTTCGGATGTTATGCAAACGAACATCCAACGAATAAATGCTTCACATTTGAATTTTGAAGCTAAAATAAAATCCCATCCAATAATAAAAACAACACGAGTTCTCGGAGTTATCTTTGCCTTGGAAATCAAAACCGATAATCAGGAAAGTTATTACGGTTCACTTCGGAATAAACTGTATAATTTTTTTATCGATAATGGAATCATTTTACGTCCCGTTGGTAACATCATTTACGTTTTGCCGCCTTATATTATCACAGAAGAGCAATTGCAAAAAGTGTATCAAACAATCGAAAAAGCATTAGAAATAGTATGATTTTCACAGAGAACACGGAGAAATTGCACAGAGTTTCACGGAGAATTTTAAATCTCTATGCTCCCTCCGTGTTCTCTGCGCAATAAAATCCTTAAACCTCGCGAACTTTGCGTAAAACTTTGCAACTTTGCGGTTAAATTACAAATGTTGAAAAACAAGATAGCCATAACATCACTCGCCTCCATTTCTCCATTAGGTACTACTCCTGATGCAATTTGGCAAAATTATCTTTCTGATACCTCCCTAATTTCAAAAAAGAATTTCAATGGTCAGAGTCAATTTGTGGCTACGATTCCTTCTGAAATAAGAAAGGAAATAGAGCAAATACGAAAATCAGCTATCAAATATAAAGCCTTAGACGAAACGGTATTACTCGCCATATTGGTTTCACGCCAAGCAATCAAGAACGCAGGTTGGAAAGAAGGTGCCGATTTCGGAATCAA
>JANNCY010000138.1:0-16210 GCA_031387085.1 Flavobacteriales bacterium
ATGATTATGGATATAAGACTGCTAATCCAGCAATGGCTAAAAAACTTGTAGAACACGCTAGAGAAAATAGAAAAAATCAAACAGAAGCAGAAGATTTTCTTTGGCAAGAAATCAGAAATTCTAATTTAGGAGCTAAATTTAGAAGGCAGCATTACATTAGCGATTTTATTGTTGATTTTGTTTGTTTAGAAAAAGAGCTAATAGTAGAAGTTGACGGAGAAATTCATAATCATCAAAAAGAATATGACGAAGGTAGAACTTATGAATTAGAACAATTTGGATTTAAAGTAATCCGATTTACTAATGAAGAAGTTATCAATAATATAAAAAGAGTAAAAGAGCAAATACAATCAGAATTAGATTTACTTAATACAATTCACGTTTCGGCTCCCCTCTCCTTTGGAGAGGGGTCGGGGGTGAGGTCAATAGAAGTTTTTACCACCCGTCCCGATACCATCTTCGGCGTAACTTTTATGACGTTAGCTCCCGAACACGAATTGGTTTCGCAAATCACAACTCCCGAACAAAAAGGGACAGTAGAAGCGTATGTAGAAGCGACTGCTAAACGTTCAGAACGCGAAAGAATGGCAGATGTAAAAACCATATCCGGAGTTTTTACCGGAGCGTTTGCAGAGCATCCATTTACGAAAGAAGCAATCCCAGTTTGGATAGGCGATTACGTTTTAGCCGGTTACGGAACTGGTGCTGTTATGGCAGTTCCGTGTGGCGATGAAAGAGATTATGCGTTTGCGAATTTCTTTAAAGGAACGAATGGAATGCCCGAAATTAAAAACATTTTCAATCAGGATATTTCAAAAGAAGCTTTTGCAAATAAAGAAGGTTTTGAATTGGTTAATTCCGATTTCCTTAACGGAATGGGTTACAAGGAAGCAACGAAAAAAATCATTGCTGAATTAGAGGGAATCCATCAAGGAAAAGGCAAAACAAATTACCGTTTGCGCGATGCGGTTTTTTCACGTCAGCGTTATTGGGGAGAACCTTTCCCAGTGTATTATGTGAATGGTTTACCACAGATGATTGACAGTAAGGATTTGCCAATTGTATTACCGGAAGTAGAGAAATATTTACCAACAGAAGACGGACAACCACCGTTAGGAAATTCGAATACTTGGGCTTGGTCAGCAACTGAAAACAAAGTCGTTGCCAATGACAAGATAGATAGCATAACTGTTTTCCCTTTAGAATTGAACACCATGCCGGGTTGGGCAGGCAGTTCGTGGTATTGGATGCGTTATATGGATGCACACAACGATGCCGAATTCGCCAGCAAAAAGGCACTCCAATATTGGGAAAGTGTCGATTTGTACATTGGCGGAAGCGAACATGCAACAGGTCATTTATTGTATTCGCGTTTTTGGAACAAATTCTTAAAGGACAAAGGTTTTGCACCAACGGAAGAACCGTTTAAAAAGTTGATCAATCAAGGAATGATTTTGGGAATGAGTGCTTTTGTTTATAGAAGTGAGGATTCAAAAAAATTATTTTCAAAGGGATTAATTGCAGGTCAAAATATACATCCAATCCATGTTGATTTAGCTGTGATAAATGACATCACCAATGAATTGGATATTGAAGCCTTTAAAAAGCAACCATTATATTCTGATTATGCCAATGCCGAATTCATTTTAGAAAATGGTAAATACATCGTCGGTCGCGAAGTCGAAAAAATGTCCAAATCCAAATACAACGTAGTCAATCCCGATGACATTTGTAACGATTATGGTGCAGATACTTTACGTTTATACGAAATGTTTCTTGGTCCACTCGAACAAGCCAAACCGTGGAATACTGCCGGCATCACTGGAGTTTCCGGTTTTCTAAAAAAACTATGGCGTTTGTATTTTGATGACAACGCTGGTTTGAATATTATCAATGACGAACCAACGGCAGACATGTTCAAATCACTTCACAAAACCATCAAAAAAGTAACCGAAGACATCGAGAATTTTTCGTTCAACACTTCGGTATCACAGTTTATGATTTGCGTAAACGAATTGGCAACTTTAAAATGTCATCATAGAAAAATTTTAGAACCTTTAGCTGTAACAATTTCACCTTATGCACCACATATTGCTGAAGAATTATGGAGTCAATTAGGTCATGAAGGATCAATTTCTACAGTTGCTTTTCCTATTTGTGAAGAAAAATACTTGGTGGAAAGCGAAAAAGAATATCCAGTTTCCTTCAACGGAAAAATGCGTTTTACGATTAAATTGCCTTTAGATTTAACCGTTTCTCAAATACAAGAAATTGTTATGTCAGACGAACGTACCATTAAACAATTGGATGGAAGAACGCCAAATAAAGTAATTATCGTTCCTGGAAAAGTGATTAATTTGGTGGGATAATTTTTCGTTTTTGTAACCTTTTTATTTTTTTACGTATAAGAAAGAAAACTAAAAGATGAAAAAATACGAAGTCCACACCTTGAGTAAAAAAGCAGGTTTTTCAAGTATGAAGGACGATCTGACAAAAGAAGTAGAACAGTTCTTAAATAAAAAAGCAAACGAGGGTTACGAAATTGTAACGGTATCTTTTACCTATTACGAAGCGAGCGAACTCCTAGCTTTTATAACCATTTGCAGATAATAAATGTCAAACTGTCATTTTAAAAAAATGGCTTGCAATTTGATGCAAACCGCGAAGTCTTAACTTTTAAAAAATAAAAAATATGTTTAGTTTACCTTATATGTTGATTATTGGTTTAATCGCACTTTTCAGTTGGTTGGTAAGTTCTCGACTAAAAAGCAAATTTGAAACCTATTCTAAAATCAGTTTACGAAACGGAATGTCGGGCGCCGAAATTGCCGAAAAAATGTTAGCCGATCACGGCATTCGCGATGTTAAAGTAATTTCTACACCCGGACAATTAACCGATCATTATAATCCAGCAGATAAAACCGTTAACTTAAGTGAGGGTGTTTACAATCAAAGGAATGCTGCAGCAGCTGCCGTTGCGGCACACGAATGTGGTCACGCAGTGCAACATGCTCATGCATACCAATGGTTGACGATGCGTTCAAAAATGGTTCCTGTTGTTAATGTTTCTTCCAGCATGTCACAGTGGTTGATTATGGGAGGATTGATTTTAGGAATCGCTTCCAAAGGAACGTCAATCGGATTGTATGTAGCCGTTTTAGGTTTGTTTTTAATGGCCATTGCGACGGTTTTTAGTTTTATTACGTTACCGGTAGAATACGATGCAAGTAACCGAGCATTAGCTTGGTTGAAAAATAAAAACATGTTAAGCCAACAAGAATATGCTGGAGCTGAAGACGCTTTGAAATGGGCGGCTAGAACCTATGTAGTAGCGGCTTTAGGAGCTTTAGCTTCCTTGCTTTATTGGGCTTATCAAATATTGGGAAGAAGAAACTAATAGTAGTTTTAATAGTATTGAATCCGTCCCGATTAAACATTGGGACGGATTTTTTATTTTTTATAACTCCCTAAAAAGACAATAATGGAAATCCAAACTGTTATGTGAATTAAAAAACATTTCAGATAACTAATGTTTGAATTCAAGTGTCGCACGGCATGAACAAGAGCATAAATAAGTCCGATTGGAATTAAAAGAAAAAATAGCAAAACGCCCATGTTAGGTGTTTTGGCATCGCCAGGAAAAAGTTCGTAACAAATTCCAGCAAGTAAAATGTAAATGATGTAGAAACTGATAGTTATTGTTTCTTTGGTGAATTTGTTGAGGTTCATTTTTAAGATATATTGTATGATAGTTTTGTCATTTCGACAAAGGAGAAATCACATAAAGTTATTCAGATTATGTGATTTCTCCCAAAAGGTCGAAATGACAAATGAGTATTAAAGCTGTATTTGTCGTTCAATTTGTTGCTCCAATGATATAAAAGTTTCCGTTCGGGAAACGCCATCAATAGGTTGGATTTTTTTATTCAAAAGCTGCATCAAATGTTCATTATCGCGGCAGATGATTTTGATGAGGATACTCCAATTTCCAGTAGTATAGTGACATTCCAATACTTCAGGAATTTTTTTCAATTCTTTTACAGCTTCCGAATTGCTGGCGGCTTTTTCGAGATAAATTCCGATAAATGCCATGGTTTTGTATCCAAGTACTTTATTGTTTACAATGAATTTGGAGCCCGAAATCACATTGGCATCTTCGAGTTTTTTTAAACGTTGGTGAATCGCAGCACCCGAAATTCCGATTTTGTTGGCAATTTGAAGAATGGGTTTGCGGGCATCTTCCATTAAGTCACGAAGAATTTCCTTGTCGATACCGTCGATTTCGATTTGTAATTGATTTATTTTCATGGGTTATGAATTTAAAGCAAAAATAAGTATTTACGTTAAGATTAGAAGTGTATTGAAAATATAAATGTGATTTTTAGCCCCGATGGAAGGAAAATACTTTTATTTACGCTGAGGGACGAGGCGAAATAAAAGATTGGACGAACAGCGGGACGGTAAGTCTGAAAGGAGCAAAATGCGTGCTCACGAAATATTGTAAGCCACTCTGTAACTCTAATTCGTAGTCGTTAATTTATCTGGATTATAACCCACATAAGGCATTTCGGTTTCTTTGAAAACCACGCCGAATTCCTCGAGTTCTTTTAGGATGGGAAGATACACTTCTTTGCGAATTGGCAATTGCACACCTGGCGTTTTGATATTGCCATTTAGGATTTGCAAAGTCGCCATAGCCACTGGTAATCCTACGGTTTTAGCCATTGCAGTATACGTTTGATCGTCACCAATACACACCATTTTGGAATCAATTTGGTGTTGTTCGCCATTGTATTCGTAGCCAAATTTATGGTACATCACAATCATGTCTTTGTCGTTGGGTTGTAAAGTCCAACTGTCGTTTAAGATGCGTTCCAAAATTTGCGCTGGAGTCGCATTTTTGAGTCCGATTATTTTTTTAGAATTGAACAAATCGAGTTCTAACAATTTGTCCCACATGATGTCGTCTTGTTCGATATTTAGTGCCATACGCATTTTTATTTCGACAGAATCGGTCGGGTGAAAAGGCAGGAACGAATTCGTAAAATCGCGGAAGCTCATTGTTTCTGAGTTTTCCATAACGTAGGAGTCATCGGTCATTCCGAGTTGCACAAACATATTCCAAGCCTTAGAAAATCCAACTCTCCGGATAGTTCCTCTATATAAAGTCAGCACATCGTCTAAACCATAAACACTTCGGTATTTTAAGGAATCACGATTGGCGTAACCTTCGAATTTTCCGTAACCTTCCACCATTAAAAATTCGGTTCTTCTGAATAGTTTGTGGTACGGAATGTATTTGTATTTTCCTTCTTGGATGAATTTTGCCGCACCACCTTGTCCAGCAAGAACAACATTTCTCGGCGCCCAAGTGAATTTGTAATTCCATAAATTGGTGTCGGATTCGGGTGCAACCAATCCACCACAGAATGATTCAAACAACAACATTTTTCCGCCTTTTTCTCGAATTTCGTCAATGACTTTCATCGCACTCATATGATCAATTCCGGGATCGAGTCCGATTTCATTCATGAAAACCAAGTTGTTTTCTTTGGCAGCTTTATCTAAATCCTGCATCGCATCGGAAACATACGAAGCGGTTACCATGTGTTTTTTATAAGTAACACAATCTTTAGCGACTTCAATATGCATGTGCGCTGGCAACATCGAAATCACGATATGGGCTTTTTGGATTTGAGTATGACGTTGTGATTCGTTATTAATATCAAACTGAATTGCTGTAGCGTTAGTATGATGATTGGTTTTCTTTTGTGCCAACGCTACATCCAAATCGCCAATAGTTAGATGTAAATTTTCGGCATCCGATTTAGAAAGTAAGTATTGTATTAAGGAAGAGGCAGAACGACCTGCGCCAATGATAAGAATATTTCTCATTTTAATTTGTATAGATTGCAAAGCTAAAGAAATTTCAATTAGATAGGGATTTTAAATCACTATTCTAATCCTTCCAAATCTTTCAAATCTTCTTTTTTAGTTTCTGTTTTGTGTTTTTCAAATTGTGTATCGACAGCCACTTCATCTTTGATTAAAAATGTTTTTCCGAGAACAAAAACAACACAAAAGACCGAAATGAATAGTAGCCATTTGGGCAATTTTTTATGCAAACCATCCGATTTCCAAAAGGATAAAAAAGCAAATAGAAGGCCAAGACCTATAGGTAAAAGTGCTAAAGTATCAAATGGTAAAACTGAGAATACAATTCCAATACTAGAAAAAACAATAGCCAAAATTAAAAGTAATTTTCTCATAGCTTTTAAAAATTAACTGCCGGAAGCAGATGATAATGTTAATTGTCCGGTTCCAACAGGAATGCTAAATTTCATTAAAGCCGGAATCTTTTTAGCATCGGCAGTCAGCCAAATTAGGTTTTTATCTTTTCCTTTTAAGGCATCGGTTTTTGCGCCAATAGAAAGTTTGTAACATTTTTTTTCTCCTAAATTTCCAACAGCAACCATATCTGTTCCTAGTAATTTTACGGTAACCGGAATTTGTTTCTCATCGAAGACTATGTTGAACGATTGCGTTTGTCCCGCTTTCATTTTAGATAAATCCATTGTTCTTAACTTGTACATGATAGAAACAACATCTTGAGTGGAGTTGCCAATGGTAAACGTTTTCGTTGTTTCGGGCTTGGTTCTTTTTTTAACGGTACTCGTTACGGAGTTTCCTTTAAAGAGGTATTTTTCTTTTTTGGTATAACCGCCTTCATCAATACTTCGTTTGTACAAACTTGGTTTTAGAGTTTCCGGATCTACATAGGATTCGTATAAATCTCGAATTTTAAAAAATTTGTCCCATTTGGCATAGGTACTTAATTCGCAATTCAAATGTAAAAAGGTGTTTTTAGAAGTGGTAACTGTTTCTGTAGACAAAGTGACTTGCGCCAATTGCGTCATTAATCCGCTCATATTATAGGAACCAACATACACTAATTTTTCGCCAGTTGGAATTCCCACAGTATTCTCTTTAGTAAAAGAACAGAAAATCAGTAGCGAACAAATTAAGAACAGTATTTTTTTCATTTGAAATAATTAATGGGCAAATATAAATTTTTAAAGTTATTTATTTCCAAAAGAAAACCTAAAAACCTTTCTATTTCATTTGATAACTGATAAATTTGGGGTTTATTTTATAAACTTTTAAAATGGACAGAAAAATAATTTCTACCGCTACTTTTTTCGGAATGACCGCCATTATTTTAGGAGCATTCGGTGCCCATGCTTTGAAAAAAGTGTTGACATTAGAGGAATTGGTTTCTTTTGAAACAGGCGTAAGATACCAAATGTACCATGCTTTGTTTTTACTCTTTATTGGATTAACAAATCAGTTGTCTGTCAAAACTAAAAAGGCGATTGTTGCGTTAACCGTAATAGGTGTTATGCTTTTTTCTGGATCGATTTATTTGCTATCTACCATGAGCATATCTAAAATTAATTTTAAAGTCATCGGATTTGTTACTCCAATCGGAGGTGCTTTATTGATAGCTGCTTGGGGTATATTGCTTTTTCAATCCACAAAGAAAAAAGATAAAAGTTAAGTAATTCCGTCGTATCTAAAATATAATTTTTAACTTTGCAATCTTATTATTAAACGTAATATAATTTATTTTTATGGATAACTCCGCTCAAATCACGAAATCGATTTCGTTAGAAAAATATGGAATCCTTACTGCTAAAGAGATAGTATACAATCCCAGCTTTGAAGTTTTATTTAATGAAGAATTAAATCCGAATTTAGTAGGATACGAAAGAGGTCAACTAACAGAACTTGGAGCGGTAAATGTTATGACAGGAGAATTTACAGGAAGGTCTCCAAAAGATAAATACATCGTTAAAGACAGCATTACTGAAAACACCATTTGGTGGAATTCAGATAAAGCGGTTAACGACAACAAACCCATTTCTCAAACAACTTGGAATGCTTTAAAAGAAACTACTGTAAAACAACTTTCAGGAAAACGATTGTTTGTTGTGGATGCGTTTTGTGGTGCCAATGAAAACACCCGATTGAAAGTTCGTTTCATTATGGAAGTGGCATGGCAAGCGCATTTTGTAAAAAATATGTTCATCCGGCCAACGGAAGAAGAATTAGAAAATTTTGGAGAACCCGATTTTATTGTAATGAATGGTTCAAAAACCAGTTTCAAAGAGTATGCGACTCATGGTTTGAATTCGGAAGTGTACGTTGCTTTTAATTTAACGGAGAAAGTACAATTAATTGGTGGAACCTGGTATGGTGGTGAAATGAAAAAAGGCTTGTTCTCGATGATGAATTATTACTTGCCTTTACAAGGAATTGCCTCTATGCACTGCTCCGCCAACAAAGGGAAAGACGGTGATGTTGCGGTTTTCTTCGGATTGTCGGGAACAGGAAAAACCACTTTATCTACCGATCCAAAAAGAGAATTAATTGGTGATGACGAACACGGTTGGGACAATGATGGAGTGTTTAATTTCGAAGGAGGTTGTTATGCTAAAACCATCGATTTAAGTGCCGAAAACGAACCTGATATTTTTGGAGCCATCACAAAAGATGCCTTATTAGAAAATGTTACAGTTGATGCTAATGGGAAAATAAATTTTAAAGACGGTTCTGTAACTCAAAATACCCGAGTTGCTTATCCGATAAATCACATCCACAATATTGTAAAACCTATTTCAAAAGCAGGTCACGCTACGAAAGTTATTTTCTTAACTGCTGACGCATTTGGAGTGATGCCTCCCGTTTCTAAATTGACACCAGATCAAACCAAATATTATTTCCTTTCTGGATTTACTGCGAAATTAGCAGGTACAGAAAGAGGAGTTACAGAACCAACCCCAACATTTTCTGCTTGTTTTGGAAAAGCATTCTTGTCCTTACATCCAACAAAATATGGAGAAGAATTGGTTAAAAAAATGGAGCAACACAACGCCACAGCTTATATGGTTAATACGGGTTGGAATGGAACAGGTAAGCGTATATCAATTAAAGATACACGTGCAATTATTGATGCAATACTTGATGGTTCTATTGAAAATGCGGACACGAAAACAATTCCGACTTTTAATTTTGTAGTACCGACTTCTTTACACGATGTCAATCCAGCGATTTTAGATCCAAGAGACACGTATGCTGATGCGAAGGAATGGAATGATAAAGCAAAAGATTTAGCGTCTCGATTTATAAATAACTTTGTACAATATACAGACAATACAGAAGGTGAAAATTTAGTAAAAGCTGGACCTCAGTTATAAATTACAAACCAGTTAAAAATAAAAAAGTCCCGACATTAAATCGGGACTTTTTTTTATATAAAGAATATTTATTTTCCTTTGTTAGCGTCTGCTATGTATTTTTCTAACGCCATTGTCATGGAAGGCGTTTCTGGAGTTGGAGCCAAAATATCAATTCGCAATCCATGTTCTAAAGCTTCTTTTTGAGTGGTGCTTCCAAAGACCGCAATACGCGTATTGTTTTGTTGGAAATCCGGAAAATTTTTGAATAATGATTTGATTCCGGTTGGACTAAAAAACGCCAATACATCATAATATACATCAGCCAAATCAGACAAATCACTCATTACCGTTTTATAGAAAATAGCTTGCGTCCAATTTAATTTTAAATTATTTAAAGTTATAGGAGCATCTGCATTTAATTGATCGGATGCAGGCAACAAGTATTTTTCTTCTTTGTATTTTTTGAAGAGCGTAGACAAGTCGGCAAAGTCTTTTTGACCAACATATATCTTGCGTTTACGATAGACCACATACTTTTGAAGATAGAAAGCGATTGCTTCTGATTGACAAAAATATCTTAAATCTTCTGGAACCTTATAGCGCATCTCTTCGGCTACTCTAAAGAAATGATCAACAGCATTCTTACTTGTTAATATGATTGCCGTAAAGTTATTAAGATCAATTTTTTGAGCTCTGATATCTTTTGCGCTAACGCCTTCTACGTGTATAAAAGAACGAAAATCAACTTTTACCTTGTGCTTTTGCTGTAAATCAAAATAAGGTGAATTTTCAACCTTAGGTTCTGGCTGGGACACCAAAATAGTTTTCACTTTCAAATTTGACATTCTTCTTCTTCTAATTTTTTGTAATCAAATAATATATGAGATAGTATGGTGCTATTTCAAGAGCGCAAAGATACAAAATAAAATAAAACAACTTCGCTATTATTAAGTTTTGATAAATTTTTAAAGAAAGCAGATATGTTATCGCGTTTATTATCAATAAAATAACAATAATGCCGATATAAAGAGAATTTGCTGAATAATCACTGTAAAACAGTAAAATAGTTACAGGCAATAATAATAGTCCGATAAATGTTCTGTAGCTCACCTTCTGTAAATTGAATTCTTCGATAATTTCTTCAATGTTAAATGTCTCGGCAATAATTTTCTCAATTAGAAATTTCGAAAGAATAAACACGGTAAGTAAAGTAAATATCTGTACAAACAAAACCCAATCGGTTTTAGAACCATAACCAAAATGATGAAAAGCAATTTGAATAAAAAATGATAGAGAGACTATGTTTACAAAAAATAAAATCACATTAAAACCACTTATTAAATGCGTACTTTCTTTGTAGATTTTTAAATATTTATCGGATATAATAATGCGAATAAAATCGTGAAAACGACTTTCAAAAGTAGATTTCGCTAAAACAATTAAAGCAAAAGATGCTACAAAAATTATGGTTGCCCAATCTTTATTCTCAATTATTCTCGGTTGTAATTCAAGTGCTATCATTGACCACAAAAATACTAAATTTTATTTCTTTAACAGTATTATAAAATTATTAAGATTCCAAACTGATAAAATGAGTATTTTTGCACTAATTATTCTTTAATTTATGAATTGCGGTATAGTAATTATTCCAACTTATAACGAGATTGAAAACATTGAAAGTATTGTAAGAGCGGTGTTTTCATTACATAAATCATTTCATGTTTTAATAATAGATGATAATTCCCCAGATCAAACAGCCAAAAAAGTGATCGAACTTCAAAGTGAGTTTCCTACACAATTGTTTTTAGAGCAACGCAGTAAAAAAGCCGGATTAGGAACCGCTTATGTTCACGGATTTAAATGGGCGTTAGAAAAAGACTATGAATTTATTTATGAAATGGATGCCGATTTTTCACATAATCCAAATGATCTTGAAAAATTATACACTGCTTGCCATTTTGACTCAGCGGATATTGCTATTGGATCTCGATATGTAACTGGCGTGAATGTTGTCAACTGGCCTTTAAGCAGAGTTTTACTTTCCTATTTTGCATCGGTATATGTGCGAATGATAACCGGAATGAAAATTATGGATGCCACAGCCGGATTTATTTGTTACAAACGACAAGTATTAGAAAGTATTAATTTAGATAAAATAAAGTTTATCGGATATGCTTTTCAAATAGAAATGAAATACAGAGCTTTTGCCAAAGGATTTACTATACAAGAAGTACCTGTAATTTTCACAGACAGAACCAAAGGACAATCAAAAATGAGTGGTTCGATAATTAAGGAAGCCGTTTTTGGAGTATTGTCGCTACGGATAAAAAAGTTATTTAATAAATTGTAAAAAAACCCGATTTTACTCTTTTTGGAGTATCGGAATGAGGAAAGAAAAAATGAATACGGTATTAATTAAGAATGCAAAAATAGTAAACGAAGGCGTTATTTTTGAAGGAGATGTACTTATTGAAGGCGAATTTATTACCGAAATAGCCGAAAATATCAGCCATAAAAGTTCCGATTGTCAAGTAATTGATGCCGAAGGGAATTACCTTATTCCAGGAGCTATCGATGACCAAGTGCATTTTCGCGAACCAGGATTGACCCATAAAGGAACTATTGCCACCGAAAGCAGAGCAGCTATTGCTGGCGGAATTACATCGTTTATCGAACAACCTAATACGGTTCCGAATGCGGTAACTCAAGAATTATTAGAACAAAAATACGAAATCGCTTCGCAAACATCGTATGCGAATTATTCCTTTATGATGGGCGGTACCAATGATAATTTGGAAGAAATCCTTAAAACCAATCCGAAAAATGTAGCAGGATTGAAATTGTTTTTGGGTTCATCTACAGGAAATATGTTGGTAGATAATGAAGCGGCTTTAGAAAAAATATTTTCAAGTACCAAAATGCTTATCGCCGTGCATTGTGAAGATGAAGGAACGATAAAAGCCAATTTGGAAAAATACAAGGCAGAATATGGTGAGAATATACCAGTTGAGTTTCATCATTTAATTAGAAGTGAAGAAGCCTGTTATTTGTCATCATCCAAAACAATAGCATTAGCCAAAAAAACGGGAGCGCGTTTGCACGTATTCCATTTGTCGACTGCAAAGGAAATGGAATTGTTTACTAATAAAATTCCGTTGGAAGAAAAACAAATCACCGCCGAAGTTTGCATACATCACCTTTGGTTTTCCAATGAAGATTACAAAACAAAAGGTAATTTCATCAAATGGAATCCGGCCGTAAAAATGATTGCCGACAGAGACGCCTTATGGAAAGCATTACTTGATGACACCATTGATGTTATTGCTACCGATCATGCTCCACATACTTTAGAAGAAAAAAATCAAGTTTATACCAAAGCACCTTCTGGAGGACCGCTTGTTCAACATGCAGTAGTGGCGATGTTTGAAGCGCACCATCAAGGTAAAATTTCAATTGAAAAAATAGTAGAGAAAATGGCTCATAATCCAGCCAAGATTTTTAAAATTGAAAAAAGAGGATTTATAAAAGAAGGATATTATGCCGATTTAGCCATCGTGAATTCGGGCTTACCATGGAATGTTAAAAAAGAAAATATTTTTTATAAATGTGGATGGTCGCCTTTTGAAGGAATAAATTTTAAATCCAGAATAACGCATACTTTTGTTAATGGACAACTCGTGTATCACAATTTTAATTTTAAAGACATTCGAGTGGGTCAACGATTACTTTTTAATAGATAAAACAATTGAAAATGAAGAAATTACTTTTGCTTTTTTTTCTACTTTTTCTAAGTTGTAACCAATCGGCTATACAACCGCCAGAAAAATTAATTGACGAAAACAAAATGGTCGACATTCTCTACGATTTGTCATTGCTTGACGCAATAAAAGCACAAGGTAATGCTACACAGCATAACTATCCTTCCACAACGGAGTTTTTAAAGAAAAAGTACCAGATTGATAGTCTGACATTTGCGAATAATTCTAAATATTATGCTTCCGATATAAAGAATTATAAGAAAATGTACGACAGAGTAAAAGACCGTTTAAACGAAGAAAATGCTAAATTAAACGGAGGAAAAGTACAAGTGCCAAGTGAAGAACAAGGTGTTTTGAAATAGAAAAGGTTACAGCTTTTTTTTCATGCAAATGCTATTCGCAGCATTGGAATATTGTCCGTAATTCGCAATTATTTTGTAATCGGATTTTAAATAAAGCGCAACGGCCGCCTTTTGTTTATTGCCAGTTTCTAAGATACACTCGTGATAATTTAGTTCTTTTGCCCACACTTCTAATTCGGATAAAATTTTGGCTGCAATGCCTTTTCCTCGAAAATCAGTATGTACGAACATTCTTTTTATTTCCACAGATTTGGAATCGTATGCTTTAAAAGCGCCACATCCTATTGCGATACTATCACTATAAAATACAACCACGTTTTTTAAAGCATCAATTTTATTGAATTGATCATAAAACGAATGTTCATCGCCATCGGTTATTTTTAGAAAGGCGTCCAACAAAATCACTAAATTTTTAAAATCGTTATTTTCCGATGTTGTTCTGATTAATGATTTCATGACTTTTTACACTCTTTTTTAAAATCTACAGCAATTAAATCCAAATAATTAGTAATTACTACAAAGGAATAGTTTAAGTATTTTTTTATTTTATCATTTGAAATCGGAATGTTATTCTGAATAGAAAGTGAACTCTGTTTCGTAATTTTTCTTTTCGTTCTAAAGAAGAATGAAAGCAACCAATCCAATCTCCATGCGAAGTTTAACAGCCATGATTTTGCTTCTATTATGGGTTTTCTTGCGCCAATTTTCGTAGCTATTAAGTCGATTATAGTTTTATAGGTTATGTTCTCAGCAATGACAATAAATCGTTCATTTGTACAATCTGAAAGCATGAGTTCATGCATAATTTTTACAACATCTGTAACTGCTACATATGCACTTGAACCATTGGTATAGAAAGGAATTCCTTTTTTTATCGTTGAAAAAAAAGCGCCGCTTCCTTGATTCCAAAAACGCGGACCAAAAATAACACCAGGATTTACTATCACTACCTTTAATCCTTCTTGTTGACCGCGCCATATTTCCATTTCGGCGCCATATTTTGAAATCGCATAATCGCTGTGCAATTTTTCAGGATTCCATTCGGTATTTTCAGTGAGAATAGTTTGGTTTGCAGTCAAGTCACCAAGAGCAGCAATCGAACTCACGTGGCACAATTTTACAATTTTTTTAGCAATACAAAAGTTGACAATATTGGCGGTACCTTCAATATTTACTTTTCGAAGTTGATTTTCGTCATTTGGATCGAATGAAATAAATCCGGCACAATGGTACACATAATCAACGTTTTCAAAAGCAATTTCTAAGGACGGGATGTCGAGAATATCCGCTTCAATCCAATCAATTTTATCGACTAAATCAACTTTATCATAATAGTCAAAAAGTGATTTAACTTTTACAATATTCTTTTTATTTCTATAAATCGCACGAACATTTTCACCTTTTTCTAATAAGTGAAGTAGTAAATGTGAGCCCACTAATCCGGTTCCGCCTGTGACTAATATCATCTGGTAAAGATAGAATTTTTTCGTGTTTTGTCATTTCGACGAAGGAGAAATCACATACTGTTTTTTATGCTTTCATAATAGTATTATTATATGTGGTTAAAATAATTTGATTATGAGATTTCTCCTTCGTCGAAATGACAAAGTTACTTTTGCCAGTGCCATTGACAATTGTTATATTTGTCCAAATTAAAATTAGAATGAAGAATTTAGTTGAAGAATTACAGTGGCGAGGATTGGTGCATGATATAATGCCCGGAACCGAAGAACAACTTTTAAAAGAAATGACAACGACGTATGTTGGGTTTGACCCAACTAGTGATTCGTTGCATATTGGAAGTTTGGTGCCAATAATCTTGTTGGTCCATTTGGGGAAATTCGGACATAAACCTATTGCATTGATTGGTGGTGCTACCGGAATGATTGGTGATCCATCAGGAAAATCAGACGAACGTAATTTACTCGACGAAGTTACTTTAGAAAAAAATGTTGCTGGAATTAAAGTTGTTTTATCTCGATTTTTAGATTTTAATTCAACTGCTGCAAATGCTCCAATTTTGGTCAACAATTACGATTGGATGAAGGATTTTTCGTTTATTAATTTCGCACGAGATGTGGGAAAACGAATTACTGTAAATTATATGATGGCGAAAGATTCAGTCAAGAAACGGTTGGCTGGGGATGGAGAAGGAATGAGTTTTACCGAGTTTACCTACCAATTAATTCAGGGTTATGATTTTCATCATTTATATAAAACCTACAATTGTTTGCTTCAAATGGGCGGTTCAGATCAATGGGGAAATATTACAACCGGAACTGAATTGGTTAGACGAATGAATGGTGAAGGAGCCAAAGCGTTTGCTATGACGTGTCCGTTAATTACCAAAGCCGATGGGTCTAAATTCGGCAAAAGTGAAGGTGGAAACGTTTGGCTAACTGCCGATAAAACATCGGTGTATAAATTTTATCAATTTTGGTTGAATACCTCAGATGTTGATGCGGAGAAATACATAAAAATTTTCACTTTTTTAGATAAAACAACTATTGATAGTTTAATAGCAGAACAACATGAAGCTCCTCATTTACGTTTATTACAAAAGCGATTGGCAGAAGAAATTACAATTTTAGTCCACGGACAAAATGAATTAGAGAAAGCAATTCAAGCTTCTAACATCCTTTTTGGAAATGCCACAGCGGATGATTTAAAACAATTGGATGAAAATACTTTTTTAGAGGTTTTTGATGGCGTTCCGCAAGCTGAAATTGCTAAAAGTGATATTGAAAATGGTATTGATATTATTTCGGTTTTAAACGAAAAATCAGGATTTTTTAAATCGAATGGAGAAGCGAGAAGAGCTTTGACAGCCAATTCTATTTCGGTGAATAAA
>JANNCY010000159.1:0-10849 GCA_031387085.1 Flavobacteriales bacterium
AATAAGAAAGGAAATAGAGCAAATACGAAAATCAGCTATCAAATATAAAGCCTTAGACGAAACGGTATTACTCGCCATATTGGTTTCACGCCAAGCAATCAAGAACGCAGGTTGGAAAGAAGGTGCCGATTTCGGAATCAACATTGGCTCGTCTAGAGGTGCCACGCAATTGTTTGAAAAACACCATCAAGAATTTCTGGAAACAGGCAAAACAGCTACCTTAACTTCTCCAACAACTACCTTGGGAAATATTTCATCTTGGGTAGCACACGATTTAAAAAACAACGGTCCCGAAATATCACACTCGATTACTTGCTCCACCGCTTTGCATGCTGTTTTGAATGCAGTTGCTTGGTTGCAATCGGGAATGGCGACCAAATTTTTAGTTGGCGGAAGCGAAGCGCCATTGACTGCTTTTACCATTGCTCAAATGCAAGCATTAAAAATTTATTCAAAAGAAAATACGCCGTTTCCTTGCAAAGCATTCGATTTACAAAAAACCAAAAATTCTATGGTTTTAGGAGAGGGAGCTGCAGTAGCTTGTTTGGAATTAGGTGAACATGAAAATGCGATGGGCTACATTGAAGGAATTGGATATGCGACCGATACGATCCAACACAATATTTCCATTTCTGAAGAAGCAAATTGTTTTCAAAAGTCGATGAAAATGGCATTGCAAAATACCAATCCTAATGATGTAGATGCCATTGTAATGCATGCGCCAGGTACTTTAAAAGGAGATACATCAGAATACAAAGCAATCATGAAAATGTTTGGAGAAAACCATCCAATGCTTACGACCAACAAATGGAAAATCGGTCACACTTTTGGTGCCTCCGGAATGTTGAGTATCGAATTGGCAATTTTAATGATGCAGCACAATCAATTTATTGAAGTACCTTTTGCAGCAAAACAAAAAACAAGAAAGGAAATTAAAAAAGTACTAATCAATGCCGTTGGTTTTGGAGGAAATGCCGTAAGCATTCTCCTTTCGAAAGATTATTGATGTTCCAATTGCTTTACTTTTTCATAAACCAAATTACTTTCCCATCCTTTTCGGAGTAAATAATCACAAAATTTCTTGCGTTTTTTTATGGCGTGTTTCTCAGTAATTGCATCCCAATGTTTTTCGGCTAACGTTTGAAAAGTAACTTCATACTCTTCTGCGGGAATCTCCTTTAAACTTTTTGTAATTAAATAATCGGAAATTTTACGTGCTTTAAGTTCGTTTTTTATGCGAATTGTTCCCCACTTTTTTTGATGGAATTTACTAATCGAAAACACCGATGCAAATCGCTCTTCATTGAGAAAGTTTTCATGAATAAGATGAACGATGATTTTGTCCTTATCATCACTGGAGATTGAAAATCCTTTTAGTTTTTCATTCACCTCAGCATGGCAACGTTCTTGGTACGAACAGTAATATTCTAACTTTTGTACTATTTCTGGGAGACTAATTGGTTTTGAATCCAAAATATGAATGAATATAAAGGATTATTTTCCTTTTACAGAAGCTTCTAAATTGCGTTCTATTTTATGATCCGGTCGTGTCCATTTAGGTTTTTCACCTAACGACTGGTATTGCGAATCGACAGCTTCTACAGTTTCGGGTTGTGCTACTTTTACAAACGGTTTTTGTGGAATTAATCCGAGCATTTCAAACATTTTCATGTCTTCATTTACATCTGGATTTGGAGTCGTTAACAATTTATCTCCAGCAAAAATAGAATTCGCTCCAGCAAAAAAGCACATGGCTTGTCCTTCGCGACTCATGTTCATTCTTCCTGCAGAGAGACGTACTTGCGTTTGCGGCATTACAATTCGAGTAGTTGCTACCATGCGAATCATTTCCCAAATTTCTACTGGTTTTTCATCTTCCATCGGCGTTCCTTCAACCGCTACTAAAGCATTGATAGGAACCGATTCGGGTTGTGGATTCAACGAAGCTAACGCAACAAGCATTCCAGCTCTGTCTTCAATCGATTCTCCCATTCCGATAATTCCACCACTACAAACAGTAACATTGGTTTTACGGACATTTTCAATGGTTTGCAAACGGTCTTCAAATCCACGAGTGGAAATGACTTCTTTATAATATTCTTCGGAGGTGTCTAAATTGTGATTGTAAGCATACAAACCTGCTTCTGCTAAACGCTGCGCCTGATTTTCGGTAATCATACCAAGTGTGCAACACACTTCCATATCCAATTTATTGATGGTACGTACCATTTCTAAAACTTGGTCAAATTCGGGACCGTCTTTTACATTCCGCCATGCAGCTCCCATACAAACTCGTGAAGAACCACTTGATTTGGCACGTAAAGCCTGAGCTTTAACTTGACTCACCGACATTAAGTCGTTGCCTTCAATATCCGTGTGATAGCGAGCAGCTTGAGGACAATAGCCACAATCTTCTGGGCAACCACCTGTTTTTATCGATAATAAAGTGGAAACTTGAACCACATTTGGATCGTGAGATGTTCTGTGTATTGTTGCTGCTTCGTACATCAAATCCATAAGTGGTTTATTGTAAATAGCAATAATCTCTTCTTTAGTCCAATTGTGTTTAGTGAGGCTCATTTGATGCAAGTTTTGATGCCTCAAAAGTAGTTAATTTGTTTTAAGAAACAAAACACGTTAAACACCGTTTTCTTTAACTGCCGGAAACTGTTTTGTTTTGCCAATATTGCATGCTAATGAATACAACTACTAAAGCAGAAGCAATTCCTTCAAACAATAATCCGAAAACATATTCGGTTACTGTTGGATTTCCTCCGAATAAAATTCCTTCCGAAAGACTATTTAAATACGACTGACCCCCTCTGTAATAAACATATAAAACAAAGGCAGTAACACTTAATAAAATTCCAATTGTTGCAGTTAAAGCTGAAGAAATTAGGTTAGGAAGATAGCCTAGTTTTTTTTCATTAAAATTAGATTGCAATGTTCTATGAATACCATAATATACAATAAATACATTTAAAAATCGCAAGTAATGAATCTTTGACAATCCTATAATTTCCATTAAAAAAAAGTAAGCAGACAGACCAATAAATATTATAAATCCATTAATAAACTCTTTTGGTAATTTCATAAGGATACATTTTATTGTTAAAAAAGAAAACAAGTGTACCAAATTTATGAAAAATAAGTATACTAATTTTAAAAAATAACAGAAAAGAAAAATTCTGTTTTTTCTTTATAACTTAGAAATAAAATCAATAGCGAAGGATTGGTCTTTGCTGATTTGCGTTTTTAAATCTTCTAATGAATTGAATTTCACTTCTTCTCTAATGTATTTTATAAATACAATTTCAATATTTTGATCATAGAGATCTTGATTAAAATGTAAAAAATGAACTTCAATAGTTTGGTTATCGCCATTGAGAGTTGGACGATTACCGATATTCATTATTCCGTAAACCAATTGGTTCTCTAGTACTGATGACACGATGTAAACTCCGTTTTTAGGAATTAATTTATACGTTTCATCAACTTCAATATTGGCCGTAGGAAAGCCTATGGTTCTGCCAAGTTGTTTTCCTTTCACGACTTTTCCCGTTAAAGAATAACGGTATCCAAGGTAGTCGGCGGCCGTTTCGATTTCTCCATCCATCAATGCATTTCTTATTTTGGTGGAGCTAACAGCAATGTCGTTAATTTCTTCAGCAGAAATTTCTTCGATTTCAAAATTATATTTCGATCCGAATTGAATTAAATCGGAAATATCCGCTGTTCTATTTCTGCCAAAACGATGGTCATAACCAATTACAATTTTTTGCACATGCAGTTGATCTACCAATATTTTTTTTACAAAATCTTCTGCCGAAAGTTGCGAAAACTTTTTATCAAAAGGATGTATTATTAAATTATCTAATCCTAATTGTTCTAATAGTTTTATTTTTTCTTCTAAAGTGTTGAGTAATTTTATAGAAGTATCATGTTGAAGCACCATTCTTGGATGTGGAAAAAATGTCAGCGCTAAACTTTCGCAATTCATTGATATAGCTCTTTTAGAAATGCGTTCTAAGATTTTTTTATGACCCATATGAACACCATCAAAAGTTCCAATAGTGACAATAGTTTTTTGGTTGGATTGAAAAGATTGAATAGAATTAAAAATTTTCAAAAGAGTCATTTTTTATTGCGCAAAAATATGTTTTAGAAATTAATAAATAGAATTTTTATGGTATTAATTAATAAAATGTCAATTGAATCCTTTAATGAATATGGATGCTTAAAAAAATTTAACAATCTGTCGATTAAAATAACTGAACTCATTTTTGATTAATTGTTTAAAGTTCCTTACTTTTGGAGTTACTAAAATTACGATATTATGAAAAAAATACTACTATTACTGCTAACTATTTTATTTTCTGTAAATAGTTTTTCACAAGACCAAATATGGAGTAAGTCTTCAGAAGAAAGAGTTGCTTTGAAAGACAAGCTCGTTCGTTCATCAATCCCAACTGAATTTGACATTTATTCTCTGGACATGGATGCTTTAAAATCGCAATTGGTTCTAGCGCCATCTCAAGATAATTTTACAGCAAGTTCCAATGTAATTATTCCTTTTCCTTCTCCTGATGGAACTATTAATCATTACAGAATATACGAATCAACTGCAACTGTGATGCATCCCGATTTATCGGCAAGATATCAAGACATAAAAGCGTATGTTGGTCAGGGCATTGAAGACCCTTCAGCATCCATTCAAATTAGCACCACGCTATTTGGTTTACATACTATGACATTATCTGGTAAAACCGGCACCACATATATCGATCCTTATACGAAAGATTTGAGTGAGTATATGGTATATAGCAAATCCAATTTACGATCAACAAGAGCGTTTTCTTGTGAGGTAGCAGGTACTGTTGATAAAAATTCAAATCCAGATTTGACAACATTAGCTAGTGATAGCAAATTCAGAACCTATCGTTTGGCTATGGCATGTACTATTGAGTACGCTGCCTATCATGTTACTGCAGCTGGATTAGACGCAGGGACTCTTGCACAAAAGAAAGCGGCAGTTTTAGCAGCAATGGTGGTTTCAATGGTTCGAATTAATGGTCTTTACCAAAGAGACATGTCATTAACCATGCAATTAGTTGCCAATAATGATTTGGTTATTTTTATCACCTCCGATAATTTTAGCAATACCAATGCAACTGCTTTAATTAACGAAAGCCAAACTGTAATTGGAACCGCTATTGGCGATGCCAATTATGATATCGGACATACTGTGAGTACTGGTGGTGGTGGATTAGCTCAAAGACCTTGTGTTTGTATATCGGGTCAAAAAGCAAGAGGAATTACTGGATCGCCTGCTCCTGTAGGAGATGCTTATGATATTGATTTTGTGGCTCACGAAATTGGACATCAATTTGGAGCCAACCATACTTTTGCTGGTGACGGTGGCAATTGTGCCGGAAATAGAAGCGGTACTACAGCTGTTGAACCAGGAAGTGGAACAACTATTATGGCGTATGCCGGAATATGTGCTCCCCAAGATGTGCAACCTAATAGTGATGACCATTTTCACGCAGTAAGTTTATCAGAGATGTTTTCTCATATAACCACTGCTGGGAATTGTGTAGTTGGAGTGCCTAACGGTAATGCAGTTCCAGTTGTTCCTCCACAAACGAGCTATACTATCCCAAACGGAACACCTTTTAAACTTACCGCTACTGGCGTTACCGATGCCGATGGTGATACCCTAACGTATTGTTGGGAACAAAATAATGGTTTTTATGTATCAAGCCCAATTCCAGATCCTCTTTCTACAACAGGATCTAACTTCAGATCGTATTCACCATCACTTTCCCCTACTCGATTTTTCCCAAAATATTCAGATGTATTAGCTGGAAATTTGGTACAAACGTATGAGATGCTTCCAACGGTAGCTAGAACAATGACATTCAGAATGACTGCAAGAGATAATAGAACGCCAAATGGTGGTCAAACGCAATATGCGAATATGACGCTAACTTTTGCTAGTGGAATTCCTTTTAAAGTAACTTCTCAAAATACAGATGGAATTTCTTGGACACAAGGGTCTTCACAAAACATCACATGGGATCTTGGAGGGACAGCAGTTCCTGCTACTACTGCTGTAAATATACTATTATCAACTGATGGTGGAATTACTTTCCCAACAGTACTTGCTACTGCAACGGCAAATGATGGTGCACAAACAATCACTGTTCCTAATGTTACGGGTTTAAATTGCAGAATAAAAATCGAACCAACTAATAATGTTTATTACTCGCTAAATTCTAAAAGTTTTGCCATTGGATATGTATGTAATGCAGCATCGGCAACGCCTAACTTAGCAATTCCAGATGGTCTTGGAGCTAATACCCCCGGAGCACTAGCTTCTTCAGTTATAAACGTTCCTACAGCTGGTGTTGTTAACAATATGTCCGTTACTTTTAACACTAATCATACTTGGATTGGAGATTTAGTAGTAAAACTTTCACATCCAGACGGAACGCAAATAACGTTATGGAACAGAACCTGTAATGCGCCACAAGCCAGTGGAATTAATATCACTTTCCAAGATGGTGCAGGAACTATTGTTTGTGGAAGCCCAACAACGGGAACCTACAGTCCAGTTGGATTACTTTCAGCGTTTAATGGAAAACCAACCAATGGAAACTGGACATTAACAGCGCAGGATTTTTATAATGTAGATTCAGGTAATATTGTTTCTTGGGGTGTGAATTTTGGATGTAGTTTAGGGACTAATTCCGTTAATCAACTTTCTAATTTTTCAGTCTATCCAAATCCAAATAATGGAAACTTTACCGTTCAATTTAATTCAAATACTGGTAACGACATTAAAATAGGTGTTCATGATATGAGAGGTCGTCAAATATTTGATAAAACGTATACCAATTCTGGAGCTTTCAATCAAAACATACAGTTAAACAATCTTCAATCTGGAGTTTATCTTGTGTCTGTTCAAGACGGAGATACGAAAGAAGTAAAACGTATTATTATCGAATAATAACTTCTTTTAAAAATAATTTAAAATCTCGTCTTATTTTCTTTAAGACGGGATTTTTTATTTTATGGTTGCTTTTACAGTTGTATATAATTGAGGTATTTTAATGATTTTAAATTCTAAGTCAACATTGATAATTCCTCTTTTATTTTCGATATTTAAATTGCCTTCAGTTACTTTAAAATAACCAGCTTGTCCTCTACAAAAACAATGTCTGCCAAAAAGCATTTTTGTATTTTGAAGATTTTCATCTTTTAAATACAATGTCGTTTCTGAATTATTAATTTCAAAAACAATTTCTTCCCTGTGCTGTCCATCTTGTACGCCCTCTTCAACATTTCGTTTGTATTCATAGATAATAACCGATTTGGCAGCATTATCATCTAATGTATAATAAACACTTCCAAACTCATCGGTTTTTACATTCATACTTTTATTTTTTTGAATTTGAATAGTACATGTTCCGTTTTCTGGACAAATCGATTCGATAGAAGTATTAGGGTTTTCAGCAATACTAGATTTTTGACAGTTGCAAAATGATAATCCGAATGCTAGTGGAATAAGAAAAAACTTTTTCATAGTGTAGATTTTAAATTACTAATTTAACTAAAAAACCATAAAAAGTAGGTAAAATGTTTAATAAATATATATAAATACATGCAAAATATTTATATATTTAGCACTTAGAAAAAAAACGACTATTAAACTACTATTAAATGAAAAAAAATCTACTACTATTTACCGCAATTTTGTTTGCGACTCTAGGGTTTTCACAAACAAATCGATTTTGGTCTACGAATGTTGAAAATAGTGATAATATCACTAAAGACAAAGGAGTTGCACGACAATCATTCCCAAGAGAATTTAAATTATTTAATTTAAATACTGATGCGTTAAGAAACGATTTATTTTCTGTTACAGTAAATCAATCCAAACATTCTACAATAATAGCACTGCCGAATGCTGATGGTAACATGGAGGAATTTGAAGTGTTTGAAGCTTCCAATTTTGATGCCGAATTACAAGCCCGATTTCCAGAAATTAGAGCATTCTCTGGAAAAGGTATTACCGACAAATACGCAACATTAAAATTAAGTATCTCGCCTCAAGGAATACAAACAATGATTTTTAGAACGGACAAACCAAACGAATTTATTGAACCTTATTCACAGGACCATACCATTTATGCGGTTTTCAAATCGCAAAGAAATAAAGGAACTTTGCCATGGACATGTTCTACCGAAGATACCGCATTAGCTACCAGCCTAAATAATAAGGTTTCAAATGTGACAACGCTTTCTAGTGCAGGACAATTAAAAGTGATTCGTTTAGCACAATCATGCAATGCAGAATATTCCAATTATTTTGGCGCGACGAGTGCAGCTCAAGTTGGGTTAGTCTTAGCGGCTTTTAATGCAACATTAACCCGTTGTAATGGTGTTTATGAAAAGGATTTAGCGTTGCACCTTAACTTAGTGGCAAGTTCTACCAATGTTATTTACTATGTTCCTGCTTCAGACCCTTATACAACAATGGGAAACTGGAATACCCAATTGCAGATAGCGCTAAACACTACTTTAACAGGTGTTGGAACAGCTTTAGCTACTAATAATGCAGCATATGATATTGGTCACATGTTTGGTGCTTCTGGTGGTGGTGGAAATGCAGGTTGTATTGGCTGTGTATGTGTAAATGGTGCGACTGCGGGTACAGGAGCTACTAAAGGTAGAGGAATCACATCACCTGGCGATGGAGTACCACAAGGCGATAATTTTGATATCGATTATGTCGTTCACGAAATAGGACATCAATTAGGTGGAAATCATACTTTTTCAAATTCGAATGAAGGATCAGGTGTAAGCAAAGAAGTGGGCTCAGGAATAACAATTATGGCTTATGCAGGAATTACTACTGAAGATATAGCGCCACATTCAATAGATATTTATCACGAAGCATCTATAGCTCAAATTCAAGCCAATTTAGCAACAAAAACATGTCCTATAACGACTTCATTAGCGGGCAACAATGCCACTCCGGTAGTTGCTGCGGTTGGTAATTATACCATTCCTAAAAGTACTCCTTTTGTACTTACAGGTTCAGCAACCGATGCCAATCCTGGAGATGCACTTACCTATTGTTGGGAACAAAATGACGATGGAGGCTCTTCAACAGGAGCAGCCAGTAGTGCAGGTATTAATAAAACAGTTGGTCCAAATTTTATTTCCTGGTCACCAACAGCTTCGCCATCAAGATATTTCCCGAAATTAAGTTCTATAATTACCAACTCTCCTACCACAAGTCAGGTGGGTGGTGATGCCGGTATGTTATCAGAAGCTCTAAGCGCTGTTTCAAGAGTATTGAACTTTAGATTAACTGTTAGAGATAATTGCCCTTACACTTCTACAGCTCCTCTTAAAGTTGGTCAAACACAATTTACAGACATGGCTGTCACCGTTAATGCTGCTGCAGGTCCGTTTGTTGTAAACGCACCAAACACTGCTGTTTCATGGGTAGTGGGGACGAATCAAACCGTAACTTGGGATGTTGCTGGTACAACAGGTAATAATGTAAATTCTGCTTTTGTGGATGTTTTTTTATCTACTGACGGAGGTTTAACTTACCCTATTCAATTAGCAGATAAAGTTCCAAATAATGGAAGTACAATAATTACTGTCCCAAACAATGTTGGCACAACAAACAGAATTATGGTTAAAGGATACCAACACATCTTTTTTGATATTTCTAATACCGATTTTACAATTACTGCAGCTCCATCATCGTTTGCGATAACCGAAACAAGTACGCAAAGTAGATTAGGATGTTCATTAACAACGGAAGTTTTTACATTTAACTATAGTGCTTTATCAGGATTTTCAGGTACAACAACTTTTAGTACTACTGGAACACCAGCTGGTTCAACCGTTGTATTTAGTCCAACTTCTATGAGTTCTTCTAGTGGAACAGTAACAATGACTATAAGTAACCTTGCAGTAGCTGCAGCAGGAAGTTATGCTATTTTAATGAATGCAACATCGGGAGGAAATACAAGATCAGTTCCATTTCATTTATTTATAGGATTAGCTAATGTAACATTATCGAGCCCTGCTAACGCAGCGACATCTCAAAACACTTCATTGGCTTTATCATGGGCTGCTAACCCAAATGCCACTTCCTTTACTGTAGAAGTGTCACTTAATGCAAGTTTTACTCCTCTATTTACTACGGCAAATGTAACTTCAAATACTTATAACCTAAGCGGATTAGCACAAGGATCAACCTATTATTGGAGAGTAAAACCGAATAATGTTAGTTGTACTGGTAATTTTGGAAGTCCTTTTTCATTTACCACTGGTACAATTACCTGTAATAGCTTTGCATCTCCAAATGTTCCGGTAACAATATCTCCAAGTGGAGCTAATACAGTAACTTCAACTCTAATTATACCATCGGGAGCTAATATATCAGATGTTAATGTTAATATGGATATTACACATACTTGGGTTAATGATTTAACAGTTAGAATAACAAGTCCAGCTGGAACTACTGTATCTTTAGTAACCAATCCTTGTACAAGCGTAGCTCTTAATAATATAGTAGCTACTTTTGATGATTCTGGTTCAACTTACACTTGTAGTAATAATCCAGCTATTTCAGGAATTATTATACCCGTACAAGCCTTGTCTGCATTTAATGGTGAAAATTCAACGGGAACCTGGACATTAACTGTAGTCGATGGTTTTAATTTAGATGGAGGAGCATTAAATGCCTGGAGTTTGGATGTTTGTTCTTTGGCATTAAATAATGCAGAAAACGAATTGCAAAATTTTGTTATCTTCCCGA
>JANNCY010000179.1:0-8579 GCA_031387085.1 Flavobacteriales bacterium
CTTGAAAAAGTCATTGAAAAACTGACTTTCGGAAGAGAACTATTTGGGTTGAAAAACACTACAATTCAAGAAGGAAATACCGCCAACATTACTTTATTTTCAAACGATACCGAATGGACTTTTGCTAAAGAAAATATCAAATCGAAATCGAAAAATTCGGCATTTCTTGGAGAAAAGATGAAAGGCAATGTGTACGGAATTTATAATTGCGGAAAAATACAAATCGCGTAATGGACGAAACTACTATAAAACAAGGAAAGACCGCAGCCATATTTAGTTATGTGTTAATTGTTGGGCCTTTAATTGCGCTTTCAATGAACAGCGAAAATAAGAATCCATTTGCCTCGTTTCACATCCGACAAGGATTGGGATTGACGTTGACTTTTATCATCCTAGGTGTTTCAATAAGTCACTTTGAAAGTATTATGGTTGCTGCACCAATGTGGGTTTTTATTTCAGTCCTTACCATCTACGGAATCTTTAGTGCTGCCAAAGGAGAAACCATTCCACTTCCACTTCTCGGAAAATTATTTCAAAAAGGATTGCATTTTTTGTAACATAAAGACTATTTAACCTACTTACAGTAAAAAATTCAAAATGAACAAATTTTTACTGCTGCTCTTTATTACCTTTAGTTATACTGCAAATTCCCAATCGTATAAAATTTCCGGAGAAATCAACACAAATAAAAATGAAATTGCTGCTGGTGTTTCAGTACTGTTATTTTCGGATAAAACATTGGTGAAGGCAGAAATAGCGAATAACCAAGGTCGTTATACTTTCAGAAATGTAAAATCCGGAACGTATTCTCTTAAGACTTCTTTTATTGGATATGAAGAAGTAATTATTCCTTCCGTTGTAGTAAGTTCAAATGATATTCAATTACCGGCAATCCAAGTTAAGGAAACAACAACACAATTAACGGAAGTAGTGGTAAAAAAGGAAAAACCCATGATACAGGTTTTGGCAGACAAAACGGTTTTTAATGTCGAAAATACGATTAATGCTGTTGGAAATTCGGGATTTGAATTATTGCGAAAAGCTCCAGGTGTTACTATCGACAATAATGATAATCTTATTGTGGAAGGGAAAAATGGCGTTCAGATTTACATCGATGGGAAACAATCTTTTTTGAGTGGTTCTGATTTGGCGAACTATTTAAAAACCATCCAAGCCAATGATATTGAAGCGATTGAAATCATTACACAACCTTCCTCCAAATACGATGCTGCCGGTGTTGCGGGAATTGTGAATATCAAATTGAAAAAGAACAAAAATTTCGGAACCAACGGAACAGTTACTACTGGATACAATGTTGGTCGATTTGGCACTTCAATTAACTCTATCTCATTCAACAACAGAAATAAAAAAAATAACATTTACGGAAATTACAGCAATCGGTTTGGAAGAAACTATAACTTCATCAATTTAAATCGTCAGCAAAGTAATAGAATTTTTGATGGTGAATCAGCTACTATAAGTGAAAACAATGCCAATAATTTTAAAGTAGGCTACGATTATTATCACAATACAAAAAGTACATTTGGAATTGTTTTGACAGGAAATTTCAATAAATCCTATCAAAATGGCACTACTCGTACATTGATTCATCCGGTAAATTCTCCGGTAAACGATTCCATTCTAAATTCAAGGAATGATGTCCACAACAAAACTTACAACTTGTATTCCAATATCAACTACAAATACCAGGGAATTGATGAGCAATCGTTTAATGTGGATTTGGATTTTGGAAAATTCAATAGTGACAAAGGAAACTTTCAACCCAATTACTATTTCAATTCGGATGAAACCGCAATTAATAGTTTTAAAATAGCTTCGCAGGAAACCCCAATTGATGTTGCCATATCCTCCTTTAAAAGTGATTATGAGCATAAATTATGGGGTGGTAAAATCGGTCTTGGTTTAAAAACATCTTTGGTAAAAACCAAAAATGTATTTAATGTTTATGATTATCCTGCCGGAAGTCCGGTATTTGAAGCCAATAAAAGCAACCGTTTTAATTTTGATGAAAACATCAATGCTGTCTATATCAACTTCAATAAAAATTTCAAAAAAATAAATTTTCAGATGGGATTGCGGATGGAAAACACCTATTCGGATGGAGAATTGATGAGTACCACACAAAATCAAAATGTAAAACGAAATTACACTGATTTCTTCCCAAGTGGCGGTATTACCTATAACAGAAATGAAAATAATTCTTTCGCCTTAATTTATAGTAGACGTATTGAAAGACCTAATTACCAATCTTTGAATCCATTTCGGAATCAACTGGATGAATTATCCGGAAGCAAAGGAAACCCATTTTTACAACCGCAATATACCGACAATATAAAAGTGTCTCATACCTACAAATACAAATTAATTACCTCTTTATCGTACTCTTTTGTTTCTGATTTTTTTGCACAAGTTTCAGAAGCTGAAGACGATAATAGAAATTACCTGACTTCTAAAAATGTAGCCAATAATGAGATTATTAATTTAAGTATATCCTATCCCTTTAAAGTAACGAACTGGTGGAATGTTTATGCAAGCCTAAATGCCTTTTCAAGTAAATACATTCCAACCGATCCTTCGTTTACTGCTGTAAAACAAGAAACCCTGAATCTATACGGACAGAATACTTTCACTATCGGGAAAGACTTGACCATGGAAATTTCGGGGTGGTTTAATTCTCCATCCGTTTGGGGAGGAACCTACAGAACGGGGAGTTTGGGATCTATGGATGTAGCTTTTCAAAAGAAATTCTTAAACAAGAAATTAAATGCCCGAATCGCTTTTTCAGATATTTTTTATACTTCCCCATGGACAGGGAAATCGCAATTTGGAAGTGTAATCATTAGTGGTAACGGCGGAAATGACAGCCGTCAGGTGCGATTTAGCTTGAGTTACAATTTTGGTAGAGACGAAGTTAAAAAAGCCCGAAACCGAAATACTGGTGTGGAAGACGAAAAAAATAGAATAGGTGGATAAAATAAAATATATTTGGAAAAAAAAATATGTCCTTATATCATTTAATCAGAGCACCTAAAACAATACTTGATAAAAACCCTCTACTCCTATTGCTTCACGGTTATGGAAGTAATGAAGAGGATTTGTTTTCGTTTGCTTCTGAGCTTCCAGATGACTATTATGTGGTTTCAGCACGTGCACCTTACGATATGATGTACGGAAGTTACGCTTGGTATGCCATTAATTTTGATGAAGATGAGAATAAATTTTCGGACATCAATCAAGCTAAGATTTCGAGAGATTTGATTGTTGATTTTATTGATGAATTACTTGCCAACTATCCCATCGATGCTAACAATGTCACTTTAATTGGTTTTAGTCAAGGTAGTATTTTAAGTTATGCAGTTGCGTTATCATATCCTGAAAAAGTGCAACGTTTAGTAGCCATGAGTGGCTATTTGAATACCGAAATGGCTACTGATGATTTTAAAGAAAATGATTTGTCAAAGCTGAAGATTTTTGCATCCCACGGAACAGTCGATCAGGTTATTCCTGTAGAATGGGCAAGAAAAACAGCACCTGCATTAAAGGAATTAGGAATTTCGATTGTTTACAAAGAATATCCAATAGGTCATGGAGTAGCTCCACAAAATTTTTATGATTTTAGAAATTGGTTACAGCAATAAAAAAAGGTCTTGACCAGAGGCGCAGCCGAACAGAGCGAAGCTAAATTCATGACTTTCTTTTATTCCTTTGGAGCAACATCTTCACTATCATCACTTCCTGAAACTTTATTACCTATCTCTCCATCGCCGGCAAAAACTAATTTTCCCGCTTTTTTTAATTGGAATCCATTGAGTGGAATTAAGTCCCAATCGCTGTTTGTCCAAGGTTTCCCTTTGGCTTCCCTTTTTAGAATTACAGAATCATCTTCGTTAGGTAAAAATAATTCTGCTTTATCACCCGATTCATCAAAAAGAAGATAAGCCGCGAAAACGGCATCATCTTGATTTTTCGATTTATCAACTGGCAACAATTGAATTCCAGTAAAAACTCGAATACACTCTTTATTCAATTTAGACCACGTATAACCAGCTGATGCCAAACATCCATCCTCATCTTTATCACCTCCTACTACAACATCTTTGGCATTGGTTTCTTTTTCATTCGTCTTATCTTCGCCTTGATCGGCCCATTTGCATGAAATCAAACTGGAGAAAATAAAAAAGGATACTATTATTTTTTTTAACATACCTACATTGATTAAGTTATCACTACATTCTATTTATTGTGCTGGATACAGAAACGATTGCACCGTTTCAAACGAAATGGTTTTGTCATCATTTACAAAATATTTCAAAAGTACTTCGCCCCATAACTGTCCGTTATTGTAATCGGCTATTATCCAACGGTGATTTAAAATTTTTATTTTGTTAATGATGAACTTTTGTTCGCCCATTTTAGCTTGATCGACAAATTTATTTCCATCCGGACTATCATTGTAATTCATTAATTCATTTTTTACCAACGGCATTAAATCTCTAATATCATAATTTTCAAGATAATTCTGAGCCCTGTCATTATGTTCTAGAGAAAAATAGTTGGCATCATAAAGTTCATCCGACATTTTAGCAATACTGTCTTTTAATTTTTGACTTGATGCTTCTACTCTTTTCATTTCGGAAGTTTCTTTCTTTGTAAAATACATGTAGGTAAATACATTCATCAAAATAGCGACTATGAATAGGTATAATATTAATTGCTTTTTCATTCTTTTCTTGAATTAAATAGTAATATTTAAATTGTCATACGCCAAAAAAACATTGTCTGGCAATTTCTTTTGAACCTCCTCATGGAATCCTAAAAGATGACTTATGTGTGTTAGATACGCTTTTTCTGGTTGAACCAAAGTTATAAAATCTAACGCATCTTGCAAACTAAAATGTGAATGATGTGGTTCTTCCCTTAATGCATTAATTACCAATACTTTCAATCCTTTTAGCTTGTCCACTTCCGATGTTTCGATCACTTTTACATCGGTTAAATAAGCAAAATTTTCGATTCGATAACCAAAAACTTGCAAATTTCCATGCAGTGCATTAATGGGAATTATTGTTCTGTTTTGTATCGTAAAGGGAACATTATTTATGACTTCTACACTGTCAACTGTTGGTGCTCCGGGATATTTATTTGCTACTTCTAATATGTAATCAAAACGCTTATTTAAATTTTGAAGTACTCGTTGGTGCGCGTAGATTGGAATATTCCCTTGATGAAAATAAAAAGGACGAATATCATCTAATCCTGCAGTATGGTCGGCATGTTCATGTGTAAACAAAATCGCATCTATTTGTTGACAATTGGAAGTCAACATTTGCTGTCTGAAATCGGGACCACAATCAATTACAACAGAAAAATTCTCATCGTAAATCCATACTGAAACCCGCAATCTTTTATCTTTAGTATCGCCACTTTTACACACCGAATGATTGCTTCCAATTACGGGAATACCTTGAGAAGTTCCAGTTCCTAAAAAATAAACATTCATTTAGCACGGTTTTTGATAAATGGCGACGGCAATAAAAACAGAAAAGTTGCATTATTTCTACAAAAATAGGAATATTTATCTTTTGTAACCGTTTCTAATTTATTAACTTTGCATTGAATTGAAATCAATATGGCAAATTCAGAATTAAATATCAAATTAAAAGGTGATAAGGTTATTGAGCATATCCCGTCTTTAAAAGACAAGGCGTTGCGAATTAATCTTAATGATAACATTTATGGAACTTTTGCTGAAATTGGAGCTGGACAAGAAACGGTACGCCATTTTTTTAGATCTGGTGGTTCTTCCGGTACAATAGCAAAAGCAATGTCGGCGTATGATAAAGATTTTAGTGATGCCATTTACGGAATTGAAGATGACGGTCGTTATGTTACCGAAAGCCGACTTAAAAAAATGCTTACGCATGAAACGGATCTTATTGAAAAACGTTTGGATAGAGAAAAACATCCCAATAAAATGTTTTTTAGTTATGCTAATACCGTTTCAACTATCGATTTTGCAAAACAATTCAAAGGACATGGTTGGGTTGGAATAAAATACCAAGTTGAGCCAAGCGAAGATTACAACGAAATTATACTTCACATTCGATTTAAAGAAACCGATCCGCGTTTGCAACAAGAAACACTAGGTGTTTTGGGAGTAAACCTGATTTACGGCGCCTATTATAAATACAACGATCCGAAAAAATTATTGCGTTATTTGTACGATCACTTGGATAAAGATCAATTGGAAATCGATACCATCAATTTTTCTGGTCCACGTTTTGAAAATGTCGACAACCGATTAATGAGTTTGCAATTGGTGAAAAACGGAATGACAGATGCCGTAATGTTTGGTCCCGACGGAAAAAACATTTTACCAGCAGCAATTTTATACAAAAAAAACATTTTGGCATTAAGAGGCAGTTTTCGTCCCGTAACGAATGTAAATATGGACATGTATGAGCAATCGTTGAAAATGTTCTTGGAAGAAAACAAAGTAGAAAAAGAGAATACTTTAGTGATTTTTGAAATCACACTTTCGAATTTGCGTTCTGACGGAGAAATCGATGAACGTGATTTTATGGACAGAGCCGAATTGCTTTGTTCACTTGGACAAACAGTGATGATTTCGAATTTTCAGGAATATTATAAAGTGGTCGAATATTTCTCTGATTATACCAAAGCCCGTATGGGATTGGCGATGGGTGTGAGTAATTTAGTTGATATTTTTGATGAGAAATACTATCGTCATTTAAGTGGTGGTATTTTGGAAGCTTTCGGAAAATTATTCTATCGCGATATAAAAGTATTTTTATATCCTATGGAAGATGAACAAGGCAACATTGTTACGTCACAAAATTTGAAAGTACATCCAAGAATGAAAGAGTTGTACAAATTTTTTGCTTATAATGGTAAAGTCGTTGACATTACTGAATTTGACAGAAAAAATCTTAAGATATTCTCGAGAGAAGTGCTGAAAATGATTAGTAACGATACCAAAGGTTGGGAAAAAATGCTTCCAGAAGGTATATCCGATTTAATTAAAGCACATCATTTATTTGGCTACGAACCGAAAAAAGAATTAACAAAAGCATAGTTAGCTTTTGTATAAAAAATAAAAAAGTCCAACTTGAATAAAGCTGGACTTTTTCTATATAAACCACAAACTTAACCCAGTATTTGTGCTGCATGTGCTTTTGTTTTGACGTCTGAAATCACCTCATCTATAATTGCATTTTCGTTAATTACAAAAGTCGTTCTGTGAATACCATCATATTCCCTTCCCATAAATTTTTTTGGTCCCCAAACGCCAAAGGCTTCAATAACCGATTTGTCTTCATCGGCAAGAAGCGGAAATGGAAAATCAAATTTAGTTTTGAATTTTCCTTGTGCTTTGGCACTGTCAGCACTGACTCCGAGTAATGCATAATTATTGGCTTGAAAACGCTCGTAATTATCTCTTAAATCGCAGGCTTCTGCTGTACATCCTGGTGTATCTGCTTTTGGATAAAAGAAAACTACCAATTTTTTTCCTTTGTAATCGGATAATGTTCGAACATTTCCGTCTTGGTCTTTTCCAGAGAAATTAGGAGCGGCGTCGCCTTTTTTAAGTGGTGTCATTTTTTTGGATTATTAGATTGTTGGACTTCTTAGATTTTTAAATATGAAATAATTCATAATTATATGCCCCAGATTAAAGTGGAAAGCTTTTTTGGAAGAAAGTTAATTTTTGTTGTGCTAAAAAAGCGACCAACGGAAGCTCGTTTTAGTACTTACAAAAATAACTTTGTGACAAAAAACTTGTAACGGAAAGCTGGATTAGGCACATCGTAATAAATATTATAAATTTACGAATATAAAATTACAAAAATGACCAAGAAAGAGCGTGCAACATTTGTTATAAATACGTTAAAAGAAATTTATCCTACCATCCCGATTCCGCTTGATCATAAAGATCCGTATACTTTATTGATTGCAGTGTTGCTGTCGGCGCAATGTACCGATGTTAGAGTGAATAAAATCACACCGTTACTTTTTGCCAAAGCGGATAATCCTTCTGCTATGATTAAAATGAGTGTGGAGGAAATTCAGGATATTATTCGTCCGTGTGGATTATCGCCAATGAAATCGAAAGGAATTTACGGTTTGTCACATATTCTAATTGACAAACACAATGGAGAAGTGCCACAAAGTTTTGAGGATTTGGAAGCGTTACCAGCAGTTGGACACAAAACGGCGAGTGTTGTTATGAGTCAGGCGTTTGGCGTTCCTGCTTTTCCTATTGACACACATATCCATAGGTTGATGTTCCGTTGGAATTTATCGGATGGAAAAAATGTAGTACAAACTGAGAAAGATGCAAAAGCAATTTTCCCTAAAGAATTGTGGAATGAATTACATCTTCAAATTATTTGGTATGGAAGAGAATATTCGCCTGCTCGCGGTTGGAATATCGAAAAAGACATTATTACTAAAACTATTGGAAGATGTAATTCATTCCACAATTCTTTAGGGAAAATTGCTTTTGCATCTTTCTCAGTTTGTACTACATTTTTTCC
>JANNCY010000044.1:0-9344 GCA_031387085.1 Flavobacteriales bacterium
ATAAAAAGCGGTACCATTTTGCCAAGTTCCAATAATTTAAAAATCAATTTTGAAGCGGCAAACCTAAAAGCAGTTGATGTTAAAATCTACAAAATCTACAAAAACAACATCATGCAGTTTTTGCAGGATAACGAACTCAATGGCACCCGAAACTTAAGACAAGTCAGTCAGGCCATTGCCAAATCGACTATCGAACTCAAGCAAAATGATTTGTTGGATTACAGTAGATGGAATACCTACGCTTTGGATATCTCCAAAATTATCAAACCAGAGCCGGGGGCTATTTATCGCGTGGAATTCTCTTTTAAAAAGAAATATTCGCTGTATAAATGCAGTACAGCAACTTCTGATTCGGAGACAACAGATGACGAAGAAGTCGACAATGAAGACGACGTAAATTATAGTGATGGCGGCTACGGCTATTATTATGAAGAAGATTACGAATGGCGCGAAAGACAAGATCCGTGTACAGAATATTACTACAGCAACACTAAAATCGGGACCAACGTTCTGGCAACCGATTTGGGAATAATTGCCAAAAGAGGTACCGATAAATCGATTGTTATTGCGGTGAGCGATATCGTTTCCACTGAAGCAGTTTCGGGGGCCACGGTTGATTTGTACAATTACCAACAGCAAAAAATTGCAACTTCGTGCACCGATGGCGACGGAATGGCTTCATTTCAATTAGAGAAATTCGCCTATTTTGCCATTGTGACCAAAGGTGATAACACGACTTATGTAAAATTAGACGATGAACTTTCGCTTTCGGTAAGTAATTTTGATGTAGCTGGGGAAACATTACAAAAAGGAATCAAAGGGTATCTGTATGGAGAACGTGGCGTGTGGCGTCCTGGCGACACCTTGTACTTGTCTTTCATATTAAATGACAACGCCAATAAATTGCCAGCGACACATCCTATAAAATTAAAGTTGAACGATCCCAACGGGAAAACCACCTTCCAATCGGTGCAACATCTTAGCGAATTAAATCACTATAAATTTGTCGTACCAACCCAAGCAAGTGCGCCAACCGGTAATTGGGAAGCGGTGGTAAGTATTGGTGGTGCTCGCTTTTACAAGAGCATTAAGATTGAAACCATCAAACCCAATCGGTTAAAAATCAAGAATAGTTTTAATGAAGCTGTCCTTTCGGCAAGTAAAAATAATGTCAATAACATTCAGGTTTTGTGGCTTCATGGCGCTGTGGCGAAAGATCTTAAGACCGAAGTACAGGCGAAATTTTCACAACAGGTTACCACTTTTAAAGGATTTACGAATTATGTTTTTGATGATCCAACGCGCAGTTTTTCTACGGAAGAGATTAATATTTTTTCCGGAAAAGTCGATGGCAACGGAAAAGCAACGATTCCGATTAAACCTACCATTCAAGGTCAGGCACCCGGAATGTTGCGTGCGGCTTTTATTACTAAAGTCTATGAAAATGGAGGCGATGTAAGTACCGATGTGGCGGCTACAACCTACTCACCCTACAAAACGTATGTGGGAGTAAAAGCACCAGAACCGAATCGTTACGGCATGTTAGAAACCGGAAGAAATAATCGCTTCGACATTGCAACTGTTGGTGAGAATGGTGCGCCAAAATCGGTTAAAAATCTCGAAGTTCGCGTCTACAAATTAGAATCACGATGGTGGTGGGATGCTTCCGATGATGATTTGTCTACCTACAATACGTCGACATCAACAACAGCTTTCAAAAATTTCAGAATAAATACTGATGGTTCGGGAAGAGGCAGTGTAGCTTTTTCCGTTCCGGATGACGAATGGGGCAATTACTTAATTCGCGTTGTAGATCCAACTGACGGTCACGCGACTGGAATAAAAACGTATATCGATATGCCGTATTGGTCAGCCAAATCCAGAAATGAAGATGGGAAATCGGCAACCATGTTGCGTTTTTCAACCGATAAAACCACGTATGCTGTAGGGGATAAAGCCAAAATTTTCTTCCCTTCAAGCGAAGGAGGACGCGCTTTGATTTCATTAGAAAACGGAACGAAAGTGGTTAAAACACTGTGGGCAAAAACCCAAAAAGGAGAAACGTCTGTCGAATTGCCGATAACCTCCGAAATGGCTCCGAATGTCTATATTAACATAACGCTTTTACAACCGCACGCTTCAACTAAAAACGATTCGCCAATCAGAATGTACGGCATTGTTCCAATCGAAGTGATCGATAAAAACACAGTGCTAGAGCCGATTCTTAAAATGCCCGACGTGCTTCGTCCAGAGCAAATCGTAAAAGTGAATGTATCCGAAAAGCAAGGCAAAGCCATGACCTATACGATTGCTGTTGTCGATGAAGGATTACTCGATTTAACCCATTTCAAAACACCAAATGCCTGGGATAGTTTTTATACTCGTGAAGCATTAGGCGTAAGAACTTGGGATATTTATGATGATGTCATTGGTGCCTATGGTGGAAAAGTAAATCAGGTGTTTAGTATTGGTGGTGATGCCGATTTGGGTGGAGGAAAATCTAAAAAAGCGAATCGTTTCAAACCGGTTGTGATGTACTTCGGTCCGTTTGAATTAACAAAAGGAGGCTCCAAAACACATCAAATCAAATTGCCAAAATATATTGGTTCTGTGCGAACAATGGTGGTAGCTGCCGATGCCAAAACCAATGCGTACGGTATGGCAGAAAAAGCAACACAAGTCAGAAGTCCATTAATGGTATTGGCTTCATTGCCACGGAAAATTTCACCTTCCGAAAAGGTAACGATTCCAGTGACACTTTTTGCGACCGAAAAAAACATTAAAAATGTAACTATTCAAATCAAAACGAATAATGCCGTTCGTGTTATCGGAACAACCACCCAAAAAGTGACATTTACAGAACCCGATGAAAAAATGACCTATTTTAATTTGGAAGTCGGAAGTGTAACAGGACTAGGAAAAATCCAAATCATTGCGACTTCTGGAAAAGAGAAATCGACGTATGATGTTGAGGTCGATGTGACCAATCCAAATCCTGTAACGACTACTTATACCGATGTGGTAATTGAACCGAACAGTTCCAAAACAATATCATGGAGTTTGTTTGGCGTGACCGGAAGCAACAAAGCCAAAATGGAAGTTTCTTCCGTGCCAACCATCGATTTCAGTCGACGATTGGATTATCTAATTCAGTATCCTCACGGTTGTGTTGAGCAAACTACATCGGCGGTTTTCCCGCAATTGTATTTGAATGACGTAATGGATTTGGATGCATCCCGCAAGCAAAACATCCAAAAGAATGTCACAGCAGGAATTCAGAAATTGGGCAATTTCCAAGTTCCAAATGGGGGATTTGCGTATTGGCCTGGTAATCCTGAAGCAGACGATTGGGGTTCTTCGTATGCCGGACATTTCTTGATTGAAGCTGAAAAAAAAGGTTACGTTTTGCCAATCAATTTTAAAAATAAATGGATTTCTTACCAACAAAAAGAAGCCAAACAATGGCGTTATGAAAAAAAATACGGCAACGATTTAGCACAAGCCTATCGTTTGTATACATTAGCATTAGCAGGTTCAGCCGATTTAGCTTCGATGAACCGCTTGCGTGAAACGGTTGGAATTTCCAACGAAAGTAAACTGCGATTGGCAGCGACCTACGCCATTATCAAACAAAATGCAGCCGGAATGGCATTGTTGAGCAAATCGTTTATCGATGAAGTCAACGAGAACTATTATTATTACTACGGATCGAGTGACAGAAACCGAGCGATGGCATTAGAAACTTTAGTCTTGTTGGGACAAAAACAACAAGCCTTTGCAATGGCGACAAAATTGGCGAAAAACCTTTCCAGTAGTCAGTGGATGAGTACGCAAACTACGGCATATGGCTTGTATGCGATGACCAAATTTGCGCAGAGCAATGGTAGTAAAGGCATTGCTGCTCAATATACCAATGGTGGGAAATTGCAGGTAATTATTACGAATAAAACAGTAGCCGAACGGAATTTGGTTTTGGTATCCGGAATGAATTCGGTGACATTAAAGAACAACAAGAAAAACACTTTGTTCGTTCGTGTCTTGAATAGTGGCATTCTTCCTGTTGGAAAAGAGCAAGTCGTTCAGAATAATGTAGCAGCAAGTATTGTTTTCAAAGATCGAAAAGGGAAAGCCATATCGGTAACTAAAATTGCACAAGGAACCGAATTCATTGCCGAAGTAACGCTTACCAATCGCAAAAATGAACGTGTTGAAAACATTGCACTCTCTCAGATTTTACCATCTGGATTTGAAATTGTAAATACGCGTTACACCGATTTTGGAGATGCTACCAACAACGTCGCTGATTACATTGATATCCGCGATGACCGCGCCAATTACTATTTTAGTCTGGCATCAAATGAAACCAAAAAGTTCAAAATTTTGTTAAACGCTTCGTATTTAGGGAATTATTATTTACCTGGATTGCAATGTGAAGCGATGTACGACAATGAGTTTTTAGCGCGTACAAAAGGACAGTGGGTGGAAGTAATTAAATAAATCAAACCCTTTCAGAGTTCAAAACTCTGAAAGGGTTGTTATTCTTAAACTTTGAAAGAGAAATTCAAAGCGTTCCTACAACGCATTATCAATTTTATCAAACGCAACAAAAAGAAATCGGCGGTAGCTTTAGTGCTTTTAGTCGTGTATTATTTTTCGTTGCCACGGACACTGTTTTACGAACCGTATGCTACTGTAATTGAAAGTAATGACGGCGAATTGTTAGCAGCAAAAATTGCACGCGATGGACAATGGCGGTTTCCTGCCAACGATTCGGTGCCGGATAAATTCAAGAAATGTATCGTCTATTTTGAAGACGAACATTTTTATTACCACTTCGGATTCAATCCTGCGGCGATGTACAAAGCGTTTCAACAAAATCGAAGTGCCGGAAAAGTGGTGCGTGGCGGAAGTACACTTACACAGCAAGTCATTCGCTTGTCTCGTAAAAATAAGAAACGAACGTATTTCGAAAAAGCCATCGAAATGGTACTTGCTACGCGTTTGGAATTCCGTCATTCGAAAGAAAAAATCATCGAACTCTACGCTGCTCATGCTCCTTTTGGCGGAAATGTGGTCGGATTGGAAATGGCATCATGGCGGTATTTCGGAGTGCAAGCGAACCAATTGTCGTGGGCAGAAAGCGCGACTTTAGCAGTTTTGCCTAATGCCCCAAGTTTGATTTATCCGGGAAAAAACCAACAGAAATTACTCAAAAAGCGCAACACACTTTTGCTGAAATTGTATCGTGAAAAAGTGATAGACAAGTTAACATATGAATTGTCCATTGCTGAAAAGTTACCACAAAAACCGTATGATTTGCCACAAATCGCACCACATTTATTGCAGCGCATCGCCAAATCGGAAGAAGGAAAACGCATCAAAACCACTATCGATATTTCATTGCAAAACCGCGTGAATCAAATTGCATTGCAGTATTACAATCAGTACAAACAAAATGAAGTGCACAATCTGGCAATTTTGGTAATCGACACGCAAAACAGAAACATCATAAGTTATGTGGGGAATTCTCCCACCGATAAAGATCACGACAAAGATGTCGATATTATTTCGGCGCCACGAAGCACAGGAAGTATTTTAAAACCGCTTTTGTATGCTTCGATGTTAGACGATGGTGAGATTTTACCCAACACTTTGGTTGCCGATATTCCGACGCAAATTTCGGGTTACGCTCCCGAGAATTTCAATCTGACTTTTGACGGAGCAGTTCCGGCGCAACGAGCGTTATCGCGTTCGTTGAACATTCCGGCGGTGTTGTTGTTGCAGGAGCACGGTGTTAATAATTTTTACGAATTGCTACAGAAATTCCAATTAAAGAACATTAACAAACATCCAAATCATTATGGTTTGTCGCTGATTTTGGGAGGAGCTGAAAGTAACTTGTGGGATTTGTGTCGCACGTATGCGAACTTATCATCAACGGTGAATTATTTTAACGCATCAAAAGGAAAATATCGAAGTAAAGAATTTGTGGAACTGAATTACCATCGCAATTTTGAACAAGATTATGGTGACGACAGTTTTCAAAAAAACATTTTAGGCGCGGGTTCGATTTATCTGACGTACAATGCCATGAAAGAAGTGAACCGTCCCGAAGGCGATGAAGCATGGAAGTTTTACGATTCATCATTAGAAATCGCTTGGAAAACCGGAACCAGCTTTGGCAATCGAGATGCATGGGCGATTGGCACCAATTCGCGTTATGTAGTAGGAGTTTGGGTGGGAAATGCTTCTGGAGAAGGGCGTCCGCAATTAACAGGTGTTGAAAGTGCTGCTCCGATATTGTTTGATGTTTTCAATTTGTTGCCACGGAAAAAGTATTTCCAACCACCGCTAAACGATTTGGAAGAAGTGGATGTGTGTACTAAAAGCGGTCATTTGGCGCAAGACGATTGTCCGAAAATGAAACAATTGATTCCGAGAAACGGAAAAAAAACCAGTATTTGTCCGTATCACAAATTGGTGCATTTGGATGCCACACAGCAATTCCGTGTGAATAGCAGTTGTGAAGATGTTGACAATATCGTCACTAAAAAATGGTTTGTATTGCCACCGGTAATGGAATGGTATTACAAAAGTCAGCACATCGATTACTTGCCGTTGCCTCCGTTTCGTGGCGATTGCACGCCAACGCAGCAAGCGACAATGGATTTTATTTATCCGAAAACGAACAGTAAAATTTACCTCACCAAAAATTTTGAGAGCAAAATGCAGCCCGTGATTTTAAAAGTGGCGCACTCCAACAAAGAAGCGAAATTGTATTGGTATGTGGATAATGTGTACAAAGGCATCACGCAAACTTTTCACGAAATGCCCATTGAAGCGGGAACGGGCGTACATTATATTACGGTGGTCGATGAGTTTGGAAATGAGATTAGAAGGAAAGTGGAATTGGTTCGGGAGTGATAGCCTAGCCCAGATAGCAGTGGAAATCCTGACATTGCGTAATCAATAAGTACTATGAGATTGCTTCGTTCCTCGCAATGACAGATTGCAACGGATAGCTGGATTAGCTTCAAAAAAAAAAGCACCTAATTACAGGTGCTTTTATATTTTAGTGAAAAGTGATTACTTATTCATGTGTGTCATTTCGTACACAAACGTATCCAAATCGACATTCATCATTAACAATGAAAAGGCTTTGTCAACAATGTAACTCACATTGCCTGGAGTAAATCCTAATGCCAAACAGAATTTTGTTAGAATGTCTTTTTGCTTTTGTCCAAGTACATGATCAGCATAGACCATTCGAGACAAATCGTACAAACGCTCCAATCGGTGGGTGTGAAGGTACGGAGGATTGATAGGGTATTTTGAAGGATTTTCTAGAATCTCTTCGTATTCGGATGGAGAAATTTCTAAACGTACAGCGAGTTTGTCTAAAAAAGCTTTTTCTTCTTTACTCATGGCGCCATCGGCAATGGCAACACGTACAATGGCAGAAAAATGGCCTTTATTTCTATTTTTAAATTCGCTATCAAATAAATCGGAGAATGACATATGGTATTGTTTTTATTTGGCAAATATAATTCTATTTCTTCAAAAAAGGAAAATGTTTTTCATCGATTATATGATGAGATTGTAATTCGATATTCAAAATAAATTGTAAGTTTACCGATACTAAAACTACTAAATCGAACACATTATGTCTGATTTTTGGATTTTCTTTCAAGTGGGTCTGCGCCATGTATTAGACATCAATGGGTACGATCACATCTTATTTTTAATTGCACTTACTGTTCCATACATTGCTAAAGATTGGAAACGCATTTTGATTTTAGTTTCGTTGTTTACGCTCGGACATACGTTAGCGTTATTTCTAGCGGTTTTTAACGTGGTGACTGTAAAATCGAGCTGGATCGAATTGTTAATTCCGATTACCATTTTGATTGCTGCATTCTACAATCTTTTCACCGCCGGAAAAGGATCCAAGCAAAACGGCATTACCTTTATTGGTGCGGTGACGGTGTTCTTCGGAATCATACACGGCTTGGGATTTTCGAATTATTTTAAAACGATTCTTCCTGGAAAAGCCACCGATAAACTGGCACCACTTTTAGAGTTTGCCCTCGGTATAGAAGCGGCTCAAATTATAATTGTACTGGTAGTGCTTTTACTTTCGTTTGTGATGCTTACTTTATTTCGTTTCAACAAACGCGATTTCACCCTTATCATGTCGGCCTTCGTAATTGGAGTAGTGGTACCATTAATTATCGATAATCCCATTTGGACCCGAGGCTAAGGCCGAACGGAACGAAGTTAAAAAATAAAGTTGATTGAAAGCGAATCAGTAGTTATATTTGTAACCAATTGATTAGAGTTCAAAATAATGATTTAGCAATTCAATGCTGAATCAAGTTCAGCATAAATGAAAGAAAAAAAACAACTTAAATACGATACAGCCTATCTGCGCATCGCTGCCGAATGGAGCAAACTTTCCTATTGCAAACGCAAGCAAGTCGGAGCCATTATCGTAAGAGACCGAATGATTATTTCTGACGGATACAACGGTACGCCATCGGGTTTTGAAAACTGCTGCGAAGACGAAGAAGGCTTAACGCAATGGTACGTTTTGCATGCCGAAGCCAATGCGATTTTAAAAGTAGCGCGCTCGACACAAACGTGTGATAACGCCACTTTGTACATCACACTTTCTCCATGTAAAGAATGCAGCAAGTTGATACATCAATCTGGAATTCATCGCGTGGTATATCAAAATGGATATCACGATACATCGGGAATTGATTTCCTATTAAAGGCGGGAGTTGAAGTGAGTCAAATAGAAGATTTAGACTAAAGTAATTTACTTTTTGTCATTTCGACCAACGGGAGAAATCACATCAAGAGATTCAGATTATGTGATTTACTTCGTCAGTCGCAAGCTCGTGTCTCCCGTTGGTCGAAATGACAAAACTGTCTAAAATAAAAATTGGAAATAAGCGTTTTATAAATGAAAATAATTCCATACAAGTCAACTTCAATGACCTTATATGCCTTATATGGTTCACAAAAAATAAAATGAAAATCAATAAAATCTATTTACCATTACTCTTTTTTTCCTGCGTTTCCATTGGCGTCGTAATTGGTGGATTGATTAATTATCCTGCGGAAAGTCCGTCTTTTGCAAAGAACAATTATAAAGTCAAACTCAATCGTCTGTTAGATTTTATCGATAACGAATACGTAGATGATGTAAAAACCGATTCGATTGTCGATTTGACCGTGACTTCTATTTTATCCAAACTCGATCCACATTCGGTGTATTTAGCTCGTAATGAACAAAAAAATGAAGCTGAAATTATGCGTGGTGATTTTGTCGGAATTGG
>JANNCY010000059.1:0-3946 GCA_031387085.1 Flavobacteriales bacterium
TATTCCTGCCTTTAAAATCTGTCCGAAATTATACATATCAACATAAGTAGTATACAATGGAACTGGTGCTAATCGGATTACATTAGGTTCGCGCCAATCGGTAATTACGCCATTTTTCATCAAATAATCGAATAAACTCTTGCCTTCCCCATGCAGAAAAACTGATAATTGACAAGCTCTTTCCTCTTGATTTGACGGCGTTATTATCTCAAAAGTACTCTCCACTTCTTTGTCGATTTCATGGAGGATAAATTCCAGATAAGCTGTAATTTGATTTCTCTTTTTTATTAATTTCTCCATTCCGACTTCAGCAAATAGTTCTACTGAAGCCAAATAAGGTGCTAAAGATAAAATCGGCAAATTGCTCACTTGCCAACCATCGGCTCCATGAACGGGATCAAAAGTGGGTTCCATTTTAAAACGACGTTCTTTATTTTGTCCCCACCAACCTGCAAAACGCGGCAAATTGGAGTGATGGTGTTTTTCATTTATAAAACAACCGGACGCATTTCCTGGTCCGGAATTCATGTATTTATACGAACACCAAGCTGCAAAATCAACGTTCCAATTGTGGAGTTCTAACTTGATATTTCCTGCGGCGTGTGCTAAATCGAAACCAACAATAGCGCCGACATGGTGTCCTGCTTTGGTGATGGCTTCCATATCAAACACTTGTCCGGTATAATAATTTACACCTCCAAATAATACTAATGCCAACTCATCGCCTACTTCATCTATTTTGGAAATAATATCTTCTAAACGAATGTTGTGTTCGCCTTCTCTTCTTTTGATTTCTACAATCGCGTCTTCGGGTTTATAACCGTGATGAATGACTTGTGATTGAAACATATATTGGTCGGATGGAAATGCTTTTTCTTCGCAAATGATTTTATATTTGGTTTTTGTGGGACGGTAAAATGATACCATCAATAAATGTAAATTTATAGTTAATGTATTCATCACCGTAACTTCGGATGGTTTTGCGCCAACTAGTTTAGATAACGGTTCGGCAAATCGTTCGTGATAATCCCACCAAGGTTTTTCGGCGTAAAAATGTCCTTCTACTGCAAAGTTTGCCCAATCGTTCATTACTTCATCTACATAGGATTTGGCACTTTTTGGTTGTAAACCGAGTGAATTTCCTGTGAAATAAATAACATCTTTTCCATTGTGTTGCGGAAAAACAAATTCGTTTCTGTAGTGTTGCAACTCGTCTTGTTCATCGAGTTGTTGGGCAAATTCTTTGGTGTTTTGGAATGTCATTGTGTTATTTGTTTGAAGGTGTAAAAGTAATTAAAAAGACGTAAAGTCGAAAGTCGAAAGTCATAAAGAAAAGTGCCTGAGTTAAGAAAGACCGCGTGAAGGATAGTAGCGGTACCCCACAGCGAGGAACGAGCGAGGACTACAAGCGGATAGCCTGACCCCTTTCGGCAGGCTCAAGGCAGGCCAAGGGGGCACGCCCCAAAATAAAAAATCCTATCATTTCTGACAGGATATCTTTTGACTTTCGACTTTACGACTTTCGACTTATAATATCAACATCGCGTCTCCATATGAGTAGAATTTGTATTCTTCTTTAATCGCTACTTCGTAGGCTTTTTTCATTAAATCGTGACCACAAAAAGCAGAAACCATCATTAATAATGTTGATTTTGGAGTATGGAAATTCGTTACCATACAGTCTGCTATACTAAAATCGTGCGGTGGAAAAATAAATTTATTGGTCCAGCCATCAAACGGATTTAACGTTCGTTGCGAAGATACAGCACTTTCAATGGCTCGCATAGAAGTAGTTCCAATGCAACAAATTCGTTTCTTTTTTACTTTGGCATTGTTTACAATATCGCAGGCTTTTTGCGATATTTTTAGCTCTTCGGAATCCATTTTATGTTTGGACAAATCTTCTACCTCAACTGGATTAAACGTTCCTAAACCTACGTGAAGTGTCACTTCTGCAAAGTCAATTCCTTTGATTTCTAACTTTTTTAATAAATGCTTTGAGAAATGCAAACCAGCTGTTGGTGCGGCTACTGCTCCTTCTTCTTTGGCATAAATCGTTTGATAACGCTCTGCATCTTCTTCGGTAACTTCGCGATTGATGTATTTTGGAATTGGCGTTTCTCCAAGTTCTGTCAATTTTTTACGGAATTCTTCATACGAACCATCGTAAAGAAAACGCAACGTTCTTCCACGGGATGTGGTATTGTCAATAACCTCAGCAACTAATGAATCGTCATCGCCAAAGTACAATTTGTTTCCAATTCTAATTTTTCGTGCCGGATCTACAAGAACATCCCAAAGACGTTGCTCTGCATTTAATTCTCTTAATAAGAAAACTTCGATTCTGGCTCCCGTTTTTTCTTTATTACCAAACATTCTGGCCGGAAAAACCTTTGTATTGTTAATCACCATAACATCGCCATCGCCGAAATAATCGATAATGTCTTTGAACATTTTATGTTCGATAGTTCCTTTTTTACGATCGATGACCATTAAACGCGATTCGTCACGGTTTTCGGCTGGGTATTCTGCTAATAATTCGGGTGGTAAATTGAATTGAAAATGAGATAATTTCATATAAGAATTTTAGGATTTATTCCGCTACGCTCCATACAATTGCTTCGCCTGTTCAGCTAAAGCTTCAAGCCGGCTGCGCCTCGGGTTAGGATTTAGGATTTAGGATTTCAAAATGCTAAAATTAAATCGCGTGCAAATATACGATTGTCAGGTAGCCGTTGTCAAGTGTTTTGACGTTTATTTAAGATTTTGCAACAAAGACGCTAAGTCGCGAAGTTTTTTATTGTGATTTCATTTCGAAACCTATTGTTTTTAAATCGTCCCAAAAAGTGGGATAGGATTTGGAAACGACTTCAGCATCTTCGATTATCAATGTCGTTTTTAAAGCTAAAGGCGCAAAAGCCATTGCCATTCGATGGTCTTGATAGGTTTTGATTACCTCACCCCCAACCCCTCTCCAAAGGAGAGGGGAGCTTGGGTTCAGTGTTAAACTGTCGTTTGAAACTTCAACTTTGGCGCCGAGTTTGGTGAGTTCTGTTTTTAACGCTTCCAACCGATCCGTTTCTTTAATTTTTAAAGTGTGTAATCCTGTGAGATGACATCCAATTCCTAATCCGAAACAAGTTACAGCAATGGTTTGGGCAATGTCGGGAGAATTATTTAGTTGGAAGTTGGAAGATGGAAGATGGGAGTTGTGAGTCTTTGTTACTACAATTGAATTCATATTAAAAGTAGTTTCGACTCCAAAGTTTTTATAAATTTGAACTAAAGCTGCGTCGCCTTGAATACTATTTTGTCGATAACTAGAAAGTGTAATTTGGGTTCCGATTGCGGATAAGGCAATAATGGAATAAAAATAGGATGCAGATGACCAATCACTTTCAATTGTTATTGGTTGTCGGTTGTAGGTTGTCGGTTGATGGTAAACAACAACTTTATTATTTATAAACGATGTGGTTACTCCGATTTCATTGAGTAAAGCCAATGTCATTTTAATATAGGGAATAGAGGTTATTTCTCCTTCCAATGTTAACTCTAATCCGTTTTCTAATTTTGGAGCGATTAACAAAAGTGCTGAAATGTACTGACTGCTGACATTCGCAGGAAGTGATACTTTATTTTGTGTCAGTTTTTTTCCTTTAATTTTTAGTGGCGGAAATCCTTCGTTTTCAACATATGAAATCTCTGCTCCGAGTTGAAGCAAAGCATCGACGAGGATTTTAATTGGGCGTTCTTTCATTCGGGAAGAACCTGTTAGCGTTACTTCTCGACCTTCTTGAATGGCAAAAAAAGCGGTTAGAAAACGCATGGTTGTACCAGCGTGATGCACATCTATTAATTGTGAATTGTGAATTGTGAATTGTGAATTTAATGCTTTTATCATTACTTGAGAATCATCCGAATTGGAGATGTTTTCTAAAGTGATATT
>JANNCY010000102.1:0-12930 GCA_031387085.1 Flavobacteriales bacterium
GGACTATGTCGCAACAATTGGCACATCATACTTCTAATGGATGTCGCGTAAATTCGGGAGACATGATGGGATCTGGAACAATTTCTGGACCAACAGAAGACAGTTTTGGTTCGATGTTGGAATTGACTTGGGGAGGAAAAAATCCAATAAAGATGAAAGACGGGACAGAGCGTAAATTCATTAATGATAATGATACTGTAACATTGAAAGGATTTTGTCAAAAAAGTACCGTTCGTATAGGATTTGGTGAAGTTACATCAAAACTATTACCACCGTTTGTTAGAAAATAAATCACTTTGAAAAAATACCTATTTATTAGTTTTCTTTTATGGAGTCAATTTTCATTCGCTCAGAATCCATGTGATGCCAATCCGAAATACAACGAATTTAATTTTTGGTTAGGAGAATGGGAAGTGTACGATTTAAAAAACAACATCGCCGGATTTAGCAAAATTTCCAAAATTTTAGACAATTGCGTTGTCTTAGAAGAATGGACATCTGCAGCAGCGCAACAAGGATTAGTGTTTGCTGGAAAAAGCTACAACACGTACAATGCTTCTACTAAACAATGGCAACAGACTTGGGTTGATAATACGGGCGGAAGTAACGAATACCTAACGGGTTATTTCGAGAATGATGCCATGCATTTTAAAAGCCGTCCCTTTTCTAACGGAAAAAACACTAGTTTTCGAAAAATAACTTTCTATAAATTAAAAGATGGAAAGGTTCGTCAACATGGAGAAATTTCAAATGACGAAGAAAAAACATGGACAACAGAATATGATTTAGAATACCGACCTAAAAAATAAAGTTATTCAATTCAGCCGCATCAATGCTTTCATGTGATGCATTATAAACGACAACTCCTTCTTTTATAACAATTATTTGAGGCGATTGATGAACAACATCAAATCGACTTGCAATGGCGTTAGAAATGTCTCTATGCGCTAGTAAATCCAATAAATAAGGTGTAATACTATCAGGAAAATTGAAATCATTTTCAAATTGTTTTAATACCATTCTACTAATTCCGCATCGCGTGCTGTGTTTGAATATCACCACTGTTTTATCATTCGATTCGTTTATAATGGAATTCAATTCTCCTAAATCGGTTAATTGCTTCCATCCTACTTTCGAATTCGGTTGAACTTCATAAGAACTGCTAACCTTTCTTTTAAATAAACTCATAAATTGTCATTATATCCGACTTTTTGTCGTAAACAGAAGTAGTTAATCACTTTGAAATCAGTCATTTTGTCCGAAAATTACTATTGGAATGTATATTGACAGATTGCACGCAAAGTTAGCGTAAAACAAACAACAAACAACCTACATAAAAAATGAATTTTAAAATTTTAACTATCAAATCGCAAGAAGCTTTGCAACAAGCGCAGCAAATTGCACAAAGTTTTGAGCAGCAACAAATCGAAAACGAACACCTTTTTAAAGGCATTTTAGAAGTCGATGAAAACGTGACGCCGTTCCTTTTAAAGAAGCTCAACGTCAATATTGAGTTGTTCAAAAAAATACTCGACAGCACCATTCAGGGCTTTCCAAAAGTTTCAGGTGGCGAAATAGTATTTTCCCGTGAAGCCAATCATACATTGAATGAATCGGAAATTATTGCCAAAAAAATGAACGACGAATTCGTTTCGATTGAGCATTTAGTGTTAGCAATTTTTAAATCCAAAAGTAAAGTAGCACAAATTCTAAAAGACCAAGGTGTAACTGAAAAAGGATTGGAATCGGCTATCTCAGAAATGCGAAAAGGAGAACGCGTAACATCTGCTTCCGCAGAAGAATCTTATAACTCCTTAAACAAATATGCTAAAAATCTTAACGAACTTGCAAAAGAAGGCAAACTCGATCCCGTTATTGGCCGTGATGAAGAAATTCGTCGTGTACTGCAAATTCTAACACGTCGTACCAAAAATAATCCAATGTTGGTTGGTGAACCTGGAGTTGGTAAAACCGCCATTGCTGAAGGTTTGGCGCACCGTATTGTAGATGGTGACGTTCCTGAAAATCTAAAAGACAAAATCGTATTTTCTCTTGATATGGGTGCATTGATTGCTGGAGCCAAATACAAAGGCGAATTCGAAGAGCGTTTAAAAGCCGTAGTAAAAGAAGTGACTTCTGCCGAAGGTGATATCGTACTTTTTATTGACGAAATCCACACACTTGTAGGTGCCGGTGGTGGCGAAGGCGCTATGGATGCTGCCAACATTTTAAAACCCGCTTTAGCACGTGGCGAATTGCGCGCAATTGGCGCCACTACTTTAGACGAATACCAAAAATATTTCGAAAAGGACAAAGCCTTAGAAAGACGTTTCCAAAAAATAATGGTTGACGAACCCGATACCGAAAGTGCTATTTCCATCTTGCGTGGAATTAAAGACAAATACGAAACACACCACAAAGTGCGTATCAAAGACGATGCAATTATCGCTGCAGTCGAATTGTCGCAACGGTATATTACTAATCGTTTTTTACCCGATAAAGCCATTGATTTAATGGACGAAGCGGCTTCTAAACTGCGTATGGAAATCAATTCGAAGCCTGAAGAACTCGACGTATTGGACCGCAAAATAATGCAGTTGGAAATCGAAATGGAAGCGATTAAACGCGAGAAAGATGAAATGAAACTGAAAGGTCTCGGAATGGATTTAGCGAACTTAAAAGAAGAACGCAATGAGATTTTTACCAAATGGAAATCAGAGAAAGATGTCGTTGATAACATTCAAGCCGTAAAATTAGAAATTGAAGATTTCAAAATCGACGCCGAACGAGCCGAACGCGATGGTGACTATGGAAAAGTAGCTGAAATTCGTTACGGAAAAATTAAAGATTCACAAGTCCGTTTAGATGCTTTACAACAACAATTAATCGAAAATCAATCGGGAACTTCACTAATTAAAGAAGAAGTCACCCGCGAAGATATTGCAGAAGTCGTGGCCAAATGGACGGGAATTCCAGTCATGAAAATGTTGCAAGGTGAAAGAGAAAAACTCTTGAAACTCGAAGAAGAATTACACCACAGAGTAGTCGGACAAGAAGAAGCGATTGAAGCCGTGAGTGATGCCGTGCGTAGAAGTCGCGCCGGATTGCAGGACATGAAAAAACCCATCGGAACTTTTCTATTCCTTGGAACTACAGGAGTTGGGAAAACCGAATTGGCAAAAGCATTGGCTGAATATTTATTCGACGACGAAAATGCGATGACGCGTATCGACATGAGTGAATACCAGGAACGCCATAGTGTGAGCCGATTGGTGGGTGCGCCTCCGGGATATGTGGGTTATGATGAAGGCGGACAATTAACGGAAGCTGTTCGTAGAAAACCGTATTCGGTTATCTTGCTCGATGAGATTGAAAAAGCGCATCCCGATACGTTTAATATCTTATTGCAAGTATTGGACGAAGGACGATTAACCGACAACAAAGGTCGTGTAGCCGATTTTAAAAACACGATTATCATCATGACGTCCAACATGGGAAGTGCTATTATACAGGAGAAATTTGAGAATCTCAAAGGAAGTGTCGATGCAGCCACAGAAGCGGCGAAAATAGAAGTTTTGGGATTATTAAAACAAATCGTTCGTCCGGAGTTTATTAATCGTATCGACGAAATCGTTATGTTCACGCCTTTGACCGAAGGCAACATCAAACAGATTGTTGGTTTACAACTTAAGAGTGTAACCAAAATGCTGGCGCATCAAAACATTACTATGGATGCTACTCCGGAAGCTGTCGATTATCTCGCTCAAAAAGGTTTCGATCCGCAATACGGTGCGCGACCTGTAAAACGAGTAATACAAAGAGAAGTATTGAACCAACTTTCGAAAGAAATTCTGGCTGGAAAAGTAACTACCGATAGTATTATTTTACTCGACAGTTTTGATGGACAATTGGTTTTTAGAAATCAACATTCTGGATTATACGGAGAAGAAGTAGAAAAAATGGAAGAAAGAGAATAAGTAATACTAATTATAATTTGGATTTTGATTGGGTGAAAAACATCAATTCAGCAATGAGTTGATGCTTTTTTTTTGAGCGTTAAATTGAATATAATGTGTTCCTTTCAAATACTAGATTTTAGTATCTTTACTATTTAATTTACTAAAAATGCATTTCGAAATTCTTTCAACTGAGCACCTTTCCCTACGCAAACTCACGCCTGAAGTGTTTGATTACATTTATACAATGTATTCTGATGAAGCGTTACTCCATTTTCTAGGATTGACCAATGAAAAGACATTAGAAATAGAAAAAGAAAAGCACCAAAAAGGACTTTCCACTTTTAATAAATCGTTTCTTTATTTTCATATTATCGACAAAAAAACCAACAAGATTATTGGTTGGTGTGGCTTTCATACTTGGTATTTAGATCACCATCGTGCCGAAATTGGGTATGGTTTATTCGACGAAAGTTTTAAAGGAAAAGGCATTATGACTGAAGCCATCAAACCTATTCTCGATTATGGCTTTCACAAAATGAATTTACATCGAATTGAAGCTTTTATTGCACCCGAAAATGTGCCTTCGATAAAACTCGTTGAAAAATTTGGATTCACCAAAGAAGGCATTTTAAAAGAACATTATTTTAAAAATAACGTTATGGAAGATTCGGTAGTTTATGCTTTATTAAAATTATAATTTGCTACTTTTGAAAGATTAAATCAATACAAATTGTTCCAAAAAATCAAACAACATTCAGAATTAATTGGGATGGGAATTGCACTCGCAGTGATCCTGCTTCTATTCCAACTTTTGGAATTTAAACTGCTGATTGTTTCTCATCAATTTGAGATTTATGTAGGCTGCATTGCCGTTGGTTTTACACTTTTGGGAATTTGGGTGGCTAAAAAAATTACGACACCCAAAACAGAAACGATAATTGTCGAAAAGGAAATTTTTATTTCAGACCCAGCCAATTTTACACGCAATGAAATCGAAGTATCAAAACGCAAAATAAGCAAACGAGAACTTGAAGTTTTAGAACTTATGTCACTGGGATTGAGCAATCAAGAAATTGCTGAAAAATTATTCGTTTCACTTAACACCATTAAAACACATACTTCAAATCTTTTTGAAAAACTCGAAGCCAAACGAAGAACTCAAGCTATAGAAACTGCAAAAAAATTACAATTGATTGGCTAGTATTTTAGTAATATTTTTTTAAAATCACTCAAAAGTATGATTGCTATTAAGCAAATAATTTTAACATTTGTATACTAATTTAACAACTTACACATGAAAAAAATTATTATTACTTACGGACTTATCGCTGGATTGATTACCATGTTATTTATGATTGTTTCCACTCTCGTATGGAAAGGATGTGACAATTCAGCACAAAGCATGATTATTGGTTTCCTTGGAATGTTCATTGCCTTTATTTTTGTTTTTGTTGGAATTAAAAACTACCGGGACAAACTAAATGGTGGAATTCTAACTTTTGGTGATGCCTTTAAAATTGGTTTTTCTATTGCACTGATTGCTTCCAGTATTTACACCCTTGTTTGGATGATTGAGTTTCATTTCTTTATGCCTGATTTTATGGAAAAATATGCTGCTAGTGCGATAAAAAACATTAAATCAAGTGGTTTAAGTACTGTTGAAATTACCAAAAAAGTAACCGAAATGGAAACGATGAAAGAAAATTATAAAAATCCAGTTTTAAGGATTGGCTATACTTTAATGGAAATCCTTCCTATTGGTCTCTTCGTAACTTTAATAAGCGCACTTTTCCTAAAACGGAATCCGAAAGTAGCATAAACAAAAAAAGGTACGCAAAACGTACCTTTTTTTATTGCTAAAAATGGGAAATTAATTTTTAGTAAATCCAAAACTTTGCTGCCCAATTTTTAATACAAAACCTTTTTTATCATTAGTAAATTCAACCGTCAAACCCGCTTCTTTCAATGTGAATTTTCCGTTGCCTTCATTGTTTAAAGGGATCGAAGGTTGTCCTTCGGCATTGATTATCAAATTACCATCATCTTCTGTAAAACTAATTTTAAGTGGAATTTGTTTGCTTGAATAATCGCCTACATAAGCCGAAAAATCTTCGGTTTTTACCACGCCATTTTTAGCAGCCGTCCATTCGTTATTTTCTTCATTGCTATCTGGCAAAGCATGATCAGGATCTAAAATGATACTTTCTAATTCTTCAGTAGAGTTGAATTTAAACGACCAAGTTGAATTGCGTTGCCATATTTCAACTGGCAATGTCATTCTTGATACAGCGCCACTTTTAGTTTTTACCTCAACAATCACTGGCATTGGCATCTTTTGTAAGTTTTCAATGGTGATGATAGCTCCGTTTTTAGCATCGTTTTTCTCATATCGAACTTTAGTAATCGCTTGGTCAAGTTGCCAGTTATTAAAGAACCAAGATCTCCAAAACCAACTTAAATCTTCTCCCGATACATTTTCCATAGTTCTAAAGAAATCATCTGGCATTGGATGTTTGAATGCCCAACGGGAAATATAAGTTCTGAATGCCTTATCAAATCGTTCTTTTCCTAAAACAGTTTCTCTCAACATGGTTAATCCAGATCCCGGTTTAAAATACGCCAAAATCCCTAAATTGTCTTCTTTTAAATTATCAGGAGCCGTCATCATCGGTTCTAAATTAGCATCTGCAAAAGCAAAAGAAGCTTGGTGCATATCTGTTTTAACTGCTTTGTATTCGCCATTGTTAAAATCCTCTCCACTTAACGAATTGATAAACGTATTAAATCCTTCGTCCATCCAAGCAAACATACGCTCGTTAGAACCAACTATCATCGGAAACCAAGTATGACCAAATTCATGATCAGTAACGCCCCATAAATTTTCTCCTTTATCGGAATATTTACAGAAAACAATTCCCGGATATTCCATTCCACCTTCATTTCCAGCCACATTTGTTGCAGCAGGATAAGGAAACTCGAACCATCTTTTAGAATAATTTTCGATACATGCTTTTGTATATTCTGTCGATCTTTCCCATCCATTATCTCCATTACTTTCGGAAGGATACGCAGAAATAGCCAACGATTTTTTTCCACTTGGCAAATTAATTCTAGCAGCATCTATAATAAAAGACGACGAGGAGGCCCACGATACATCACGTGAATTTTTAATTTTGAATTTCCATGTAAGGGTTGATTTTCCTGCTGGACGAGAAGCGCTGTTCGTTACTTCCTCTGCCGTACGAATCATCACAGTTTTATCACTAGTTTTTGCAGCAGCCCAACGTTTTTGTTGTTCTGTTGTGTACACTTCGGAAGGATTTTGCAATTCTCCTGAACAAACAACGATATGACTGGCTGGAGTTGTAATCGCAACATCAAAATCGCCATATTCTAAATAAAACTCACCAGCTCCCAAATAGGGTTTGGTGTTCCATCCCATAATATCATCGTAAACACAAACTCTAGGATACCATTGTGCTATAGTAAAAAATTTTCCGTTTTTAGTATCTAAAATCCCCATTCTGTCCGAACCATATACAGGAGAAACAAAGGAGAATTCTATTTTTAGTTTAATGTTAGCTCCGTTTCCGTTTAAATCTTGTGGCAAATCGACTTGCATGCGTGTATCCACAATAGTGAATTTTGCGTCTTTCTCTGTTGATTTTCCGTTAACTGTCGAAACAATTTTCACCGATTTGATAGTTTGTCCACCATCAAAATCTTGACCTTTGGCGCCATTTCTACTACCTTTCATCGGAATTACAGCATTTCCACGAGAGTCTTTCTTAAATAAGTTTTGATCCAATTGCAACCATAGAAAACCCAATTTATCTGGACTATTGTTGGTATACGAAATTATAGCCGTTCCTTTAATTTCATTGGAAGTTTCATTCAAGGAAGCTGTTAAATTATAATCGGCTCTATTTTGCCAATATTTTGCTCCAGGTTGACCACTAGCCGAACGAGTTTCTGTCGCATTTTTGGTATAAAAATTAGGAGCAAACGCATCGTGGTAATTGTAAATAGAACCTACTTGTACAGCTTCTTGTGCAAAAAAATTGGAACTCCCAACAAGTGACATTAAAAGTAAGGTGATTGTAATAAAACTCTTTTTCATAAATTTTTGAATTATAATATTTGGCAAATAAAAGAAAAAAAGAATATAAATAAATCATAAATTATTATATTCACGATTTAAATTTAAAATATGCTCACCATTAACTTCCATCCTTTTAAAAATTTAGAAACGGAGCGATTGCTACTTCGTCGGGTTACCCCAACCGATGTTAAAGAAATAATAGAACTTCGAGGTAACCCCGAAACTATGAAATTCATTCCACGTCCTTTAGTTACCAATACTGAAGAGGCGTTGGCGCATTACCATCTCATCAATGACAAAATCGAAAACAACGAAGGCATTAATTGGGCAATTACAATCAAGGGAAATCCAAAATTGATTGGCATTATGGGTCATTACAGGATTCAACTGGAGCATTATAGAAGTGAAGTAGGCTATATGATTTTACCTCAGTTTAACGGACAGGGAATTACCGTTGAAGCGCTAAAAGCAGTTTTGGCATATGGATTTGATGACATGGGACTGCACTCCGTGGAAGGTGTTCTCGATGCAGAAAATAAAGGTTCAGAACGCGTACTGCAAAAAAGCGGTTTTGTAAAAGAAGCCCATTTTGTAGAAAATGAATGCTACAATGGAGTTTTTAGGGACTCACTTGTGTATTCACTTCTTAAAAAGAATTTTAAAAGATAAAGTTTTTTACAATTTAGGCAATGTTCGAATGTACAATTCTTCTACTTTCTTTCTAGCCCATTCGGTTTTTCGCAAAAAAGTCAAACTCGATTTCACACTCGGATTGTCCTTAAAACATTTGATATTAATTAATTCTGCCAAGGTATCAAAACCGTAAAAGGCAATCAATTTTTCTAGTATGTTTTGAAGTGTAATTCCGTGAAGTGGATCATTCGATTTTTGCATGCAGCAAATTTATAAATTTAATTGTGGTTTGCATCATTTGTTAGTACCTTTGCCATCCAATGTTAAAAACGATCAACATACAGAATAAGAAAGCCAAGTTCGATTTCGAAATCATCGATACGTATACTGCAGGAATCGTTTTAACAGGAACCGAAATCAAATCGATTCGTTTAGGAAAAGCGCAAATCGCAGAAAGTTTTTGTGAATTTAATAATAACGAACTTTTTGCTATCAATACGTATATTGAAGAATATGCCTTTGGAAATCAATTCAATCACAAATCCCGCAGCGAAAGAAAACTTTTACTCAATAGAAGAGAACTTAAAAAACTCGAACGCGATGTTCAGGTGAAAGGATTAACCATCATTCCTTTGAAATTATTTACCAATGAAAAAGGAATCGCTAAATTAGAAATCGGACTCTGTCGCGGAAAGAAAACCTACGATAAACGCGAATCTTTAAAAGAACAAGACACCAAAAGAGATATCGATCGTATAAAAAAAGCATTTTAAATTTTCTACTCTATTTTATATGACTATTTTTGTCATGTATATTTAATTACTTTCATTTGAAAACTTTGTTGAAAAATGCCCGGGAACAAAAAGGCATCAAAACCCGTGAGTTAGCTAACTTATTAGGTATTGATCAGGCATTGATTAGCAAATTTGAAAGTGGTACTCGTTATCCGACGCGAGATCAAGTGTTGAAATTATCACAATTTCTCGATATTGATTATGATGTGCTGATAACTTTATGGATAAAAGAAAAAATACAAAATGAACATGGGAACGACAGCAATGTTTTAAAAGCAATTGCAGCTATTTTAGCAGAGAACAATTACATTCTCCCTGTTTCTAATGAGCCTAAGATTAATTCTATCCTTGAAGAAATGGAACGATTGAAAGATAAACTTCAGCAATTGCGATAAATCAATTTTTGTTTTCTAACAACGGAACGAACCGAAAATCACCATACTCGTGTTTTTCAAATTGGGTTTCGTTTTTCCGAATCAGCATCGTCATAATTTGTTCCTTATCCCCAACGGGAATAACAAGCTTTCCTCCTATTTTTAATTGAGCCATTAAAGGTTTCGGAATGATTGGCGCACCCGCAGTTACTATAATACTATCAAATGGCGCATGAGTGGGCAATCCTTTATAACCATCTCCGAAGGACAAATGTTTAGGACGAATTCCTAATTTTGGTAATAATAAAGAGGTCGTTTTAAATAATTCATTTTGACGTTCAACGGTGTATACCTTTGCTCCCAACAAACACAAAACTGCCGTTTGATAACCGCTTCCTGTACCTATTTCTAATATTTTATCGCCTTTTTTTACTTGAAGTAATTGACTTTGAAAGGCAACGGTATAGGGTTGTGATATGGTTTGTCCAGCTCCAATAGGAAACGCTTTGTCTTGGTAAGCAAAATCTTCAAAACTGGAATTTAAAAATAAGTGTCTCGGAATTTCTTTAATAGCCTCCAGGACATTTTTATCGGTTATTCCTTTCTCTTCCAATAGCTTAGCCAGTTGATTTCGTAGTCCTTTATGCTTGTTTGTATCTTTCATGTCATTGCGAGGAACGTAGCAATCTCATCCTCTTTTAGTTTCCGTAAAAATAGAAAACAAATTATCAATTATCAATTAACACTTGAGGAAATTTTATTTCCCCAACAGACGAAGCAATTATCAATTTATTGCTATTTTTGTTGAAAATACTTCATTATGTTAAAAGTTGGCGTTTTAGGTGCTGGTCATCTTGGAAAAATACACTTACGATTACTTCAACAATCTGATAAATACGAACTCGTTGGCTTTTATGATGAAAATCATGAAAATGGAGCTAAAATAGCCGCTGAATTTGGATACAAACAATTCGATACCATCGCCAAATTAATTCATGCTGTAGAAGTAATTGATATCGTAACTCCTACCCTTTCACATTATAAATGTGCTAAAGTGGCAATAAAATCGGGCAAGCATGTTTTTATAGAAAAGCCCATCGCAACAACAGTTGAAGAAGCTGAAGAAATCATCGCATTATCCAAAGAATACAACGTAAAAGGACAAGTAGGTCATGTAGAGCGTTTCAATCCTGCTTTTACTGCAGTGAAAGATTTGATTGAAAGTCCGATGTTCATAGAAACGCATCGTTTGGCCGAATTCAATCCGCGTGGTACCGACGTTCCTGTCGTTTTGGATTTAATGATACACGACATCGACGCCATTTTAAGTGTTGTGAAATCGAAAGTAAAATCGGTTCATGCCAGTGGTGTTTCTGTTTTGAGTCAGTCTCCCGATATTGCCAATGCGCGAATTGAATTTGAAAATGGTTGTGTTGCTAACATTACATCGAGTAGAATTTCGATGAAAAACATGCGAAAATCCCGTTTCTTTCAAAAAGACGCGTACATTTCTGTTGATTATTTAGACAAAATTTGTGAGGTTGTAAAAATGAAAGATGCTCCAGAAGTTCCTGGTGATTTTGATATGATTTTACAGAATGCCGAAGGCGATAAAAAGCAAATCTATTTTGCCAATCCCGAAGTGTTACCAAATAATGCCATTTTAGACGAATTAGAATCGTTTGCAAATGCTATCAATAATAATACAACACCAATTGTAACTTTAGAAGACGGAACGGAGGCCTTGCGCGTAGCTTACCAGATTATAGACTCCATGAATCAACTCGAGGCCAACGGCCGAACTGAACATAGTTAAATAAATAAACTAAAAAGAATGAAAATAATAGCTGTTATAGGTGCCGGAACTATGGGCAACGGAATTGCTCATACCTTTGCACAAAGCGGATTTACCGTTAAATTAATTGATGTTTCCGAAAAATCATTAGAAAAAGGAATTGCAACTATCGCTTCCAATTTGGATAGAATGGTAACAAAAGGAACCATTTCTGAAGACGACAAACACAAAACTATCGGTAATATTATCACCTATACCGACATAAAAGATGGCGTTGTTGGAGCCAATTTGGTTATTGAAGCCGCAACCGAAAACGTTTCCTTAAAACTAAATATTTTCAAGCAATTAAGTGATGTTTGCGATCACAATGTGATTTTGGCAACCAATACGTCTTCGATTTCCATTACACAAATTGCGGCACAAGTAGTTCATCCGGAAAGAGTAATCGGAATGCACTTCATGAATCCAGTGCCTATAATGAAATTGGTAGAAATCATTCGTGGTTATTCAACTTCCGATGACGTAACAAAAATCATCATGGATTTATCCCTAAAACTAGGAAAAACACCAACGGAAGTCAATGATTATCCCGGATTCGTCGCCAATCGAATTCTGATGCCAATGATTAACGAATCGATAGAAACCTTATATAATGGCGTTGCCGGTGTGAGCGAAATTGACACCGTAATGAAACTCGGAATGGCACATCCAATGGGACCGTTGCAATTGGCCGATTTTATTGGGTTGGATGTTTGTCTATCGATTTTAAACGTGATGTACGACGGATTCAAAAATCCGAAATATGCGCCTTGCCCATTACTTGTAAATATGGTTATGGCTGGAAAACTGGGTATAAAATCGGGTGAAGGTTTTTATAATTACTCGGAAAGCAAAAAAGCTGAAAAAGTTTCAAAACAATTTTCAAAATAATTAACAATGGATAATTGATAATTGATAATTCAAACTAATTATCAATTGTTAATTGTCACACGAGCGTCAGCGAGCTGGCATAGCAATTATCAATTGAATATATGAGCAAAATAATCCCGTTCAAAGCAGTTCGCCCTACTCCCGATAAAGTAGCGTTGGTGACATGCAGAAACTACGATGATTATTCTCCGGCCGAACTCGCTTCGTGGTTGGATTTTAATCCGTATTCGTTTTTACACGTGATTAATCCCGCTTATTTGCATGCTCAAAAAATCACTTTAGACAAACGCTTTAAAGGTGTAGCGCATAAATACCAAGATTTCAAAAATGATGGTGTTTTTAT
>JANNCY010000115.1:0-5105 GCA_031387085.1 Flavobacteriales bacterium
CAAACAAAATATATACAATTACACCCAATGCTTGTTATCAAATTGCGGATGTTATAGTAGACGGTGTTTCACAAGGAGCCATCACATCGTATACTTTTACGAATGTACTTGCAAATCATACTATAAGTGCTACATTTTTACAACTTACGTATTCGATTACTACAATTACGGGAGCTAACGGAACGATAGCGCCAAACGGGGCAACAATCGTAAATTGTGGAACTACCACCACATATACAATTACGCCGGACACCTGTTTTCAAATTGCAGATGTTATAGTTGACGGTGTTTCACAAGGAGTAATTCCATCCTATACTTTTACCAATGTAACAACAAATCACACCATTAGTGCCACCTTTGTTAGTACCACCATTACTTACTATGCCGATCGTGATGGAGATGGTTTTGGCGATTTGGCAACTCCATTGCTAAGTTGTACCGGCCCACCTATGTTTTCCAACAATTTGGCGGTTACGGATAGCACCGATTGTAATGATTTTGCTTTTAGCGCCACAAATTCGTGTGCTTCAATTGTAAATCTTAAATTATTTATTGAAGGTTTTTATATTGGAAATAACCTCATGACTCCTGTAAAATTAAATCGTGGAGTTGGTTCTAATCCCAATGAAGTTGATGCTATTGATGTAGAATTAAGACATGCAACAAACTATCAGATAATTGCTTCGACAACCACCAATTTAGCGACAAATGGTACAGCCGTTTGTACTTTTACAACTGCTCCTGTAGGATCTTTTTATATAGCTGTTAGATATAATAATGCGATTCAAACTTGGAGTGCGAATCCGATTTCGGTAGGTGCTTCGCCAATTTCATATGATTTTACAACGTCAAATTCGAAAGCATTTGGCAGTAATATGATTGAGGTTGAGCCTAATGTTTGGGCATTTTATACAGGAGATATCAATCAAGATGAAGTTATTGATGCTTCAGATGCGGTTAATTTATCCAATGATGTTTCCAATTCGATATTTGGATATGTACCAACCGATTTAAATGGTGATGGATCAGTTGATAATTCAGATTTCCCATTGTTTGACAATAATTCAACTAATTCCATATTTTCAATGCATCCCTAATTACTAATTAAAATTAAATAATTATAAAATAAATTAAACCTCTCAAGAAATGGAGAGGTTTTTTTATTTAATTAGTTGGTTCTTAACTAATTTATTTATTGTACATTTGATTATAAATTAAATAGTTATGAAAAAATTAATACATTTCTTCACTAAAAAAGTACTTTTGTTTGGCTTTTTATTATTGTCATTAACAAGCAATGCGCAACATTTCACAGTTACTTTTGCTAATCTGACTGAAACAACTAATACATTTGAAGTAGATATTGTTTTAATAGTTGACGCACCAAGCCAAGGCATCCGATTAAGTTCTGTTGCAACAAATATTCATTTTAATCCCGCTATTTTAAATGGAGGATATCCATGCACATATGCCAATTGTGGTTCATGGATGCCTATTCCAGGTACACAAAGCACAGCGATATCGGCATTATGGGGCACGACAAATACTTATTGGCATCCTAGTACTCTAAGATCTACACAAACTCAATTATCAGAACCTGCGTCAATCCATATCCTGCCTGGCACTTATATTATAGGAAGATATCGATTCACTAATACAGGGCCTTGGGCAGCTAATACTGATGTACAATTGTATTTCCATGATAATGCTACAGCAGTTACTTTCTATCCTTATGGAGCTACAACTCCTTTGACCGGTTATACTGTTAATAATCCAGTAGGAGGTACAGGTCTTACTTTAGGTTATACTGAAAATGCACCTTTGTCCCGAATTTTAAATGCACCTTTGTCCACTCCAGAAAATAGCGTAAATCCGTTACAGGTTTCTCCAAACCCTTTTAGTACTGCGTTTAATTTGAGTTTTGAAACTATTTCCAACGAACCAATCACAGTAAAAGTATATGACATGATTGGAAAATTAATCGATAGCAGTATTGTTGAAGCCATCGCTATCAACACCATGCAAATCGGTGGAAACTATCAGGCCGGAATTTATAATGTAAGTGTATCTCAAGGAGAAAAAGTTCAGAACATTCGAGTGATTAAAAAATAAAATTTATTTTTCTAAATAGGAAAAGCATCCACATCAATGGGTGCTTTTTTTATGAATAACACCACTGCTATGATCACTTTTTGCTCCAGTTACACTACTCAAAACATTGATTTCATTTCTTAGCTTTAATACACCAAGCAATGCGAAAATTAAAGCTTCTTTGTATTCTAATAGTTTTGCATTTGGAATGATGATTTGCATTTCTGGTAAATAAAACTGAATCCGTTCAATTAAAAAGTCATTATAAGCACCGCCACCTGTGATTAATAACTGACCTTGTTTCAATGGTAAAGCCAAAGCCGTTTGCTGCGCAATATGTTCGGTAAACGTGTGCATTTTAGATTCGGTTGGAATAGTAAATTTTTCCAGTATTGGTAAAACAGTTTCTTTCACAAACTCAAATCCCAGCGATTTCGGAAAACTTTTTTGATAATACTCCAATGCATTCAATTCGTTCAATAATGCACTATCGATTGTACCAGAACGCGAAAGTTGTCCTTTATCATCATAATCAAATCCCAAGGCATTGGCATAATAATTCAAAACCGTATTTACAGGCGAAATGTCAAAGGCAATTCTACTGTTATTATGCTCAAACGAGATGTTTGAAAAACCACCCAAATTCAAACAAAAATCATAATCAGAAAATAAAATGCGGTCTCCAATCGGAACCAAAGGAGCTCCCTGTCCGCCCATTTCCACATCCTGAACTCTAAAATCACAAATTACCTTTTCGCCAATAATAGTTGCCAGTTGTGGTAAGTTACCAATTTGCAATGTAAATCCATTTTGAGGTTGATGTAAAATCGTATGACCGTGTGAACAAACAGCATCAAGATGAATAAGTTGGTGTTTGTCTATAAAAGTTTTAATTACATTTCCCAACAAATCGGTGTAGCTTTCATTTAATTCTAAAAGCTCTTGCTTCGAAAAACCAACGGCAATTTTTAATTTGTTTAACCAAATTGTTGGATACGGAATGGTTTCACTTTCGTGGATGGTAAACATCCATTTCCCATTGTGAATAGTAAAATGAACATGCGACAAATCAATCCCATCAAGCGATGTTCCCGACATTACTCCAACAACATTATACAAATCTTTAAACATTGGCTAAAATTACGAAAACGTTTGAAATTTAATATTTAATAATTACTTTTGTGCTCTCCTTAAAGAACAACTAAACATTCACAAAAATATGGATTTTAATCTTACCGAAGAACATTTAATGATTCAGCAGGCAGCGAAAGATTTTGCTCAAACAGAATTATTGCCAGGGGTAATTGAGAGAGACGAATTTTCAAAATTTCCAACCGAGCAAGTGAAAATGATGGGAGAACTAGGCTTTCTAGGTATGATGGTAGATCCAAAATATGGAGGAGCCGGATTGGATAGTGTTTCTTACGTTTTGGCAATGACCGAAATCGCTAAAGTAGACGCTTCGGCAGCCGTAATCATGTCGGTAAACAACTCTTTGGTTTGTGCCGGAATGGAAAGATATTGCAGCGAAGAACAAAAAATGAAATACCTGGTGCCTTTAGCAAAAGGCGAAGTAATTGGCGCCTTCTGTTTGTCGGAACCAGAAGCGGGTAGCGATGCCACTTCTCAAAAAACAACCGCCATCGACAAAGGGGATCACTACATATTGAACGGAACCAAAAACTGGATAACCAATGGAGCAACAGCCTCTACGTATTTAGTAATTGCACAAACCGATGTCGAAAAAGGACATAAAGGAATCAATGCTTTTATTGTTGAAAAAGGATGGGTCGGATTTGAAGTAGGAGTTAAAGAAAAGAAAATGGGAATCCGCGGAAGCGATACACATTCACTTATGTTTACCGATGTAAAAGTACCAAAAGAAAACCGAATTGGAGCCGATGGTTTCGGATTTACTTTTGCCATGAATGTACTCAACGGTGGCCGAATCGGAATAGCATCTCAAGCACTCGGAATAGCAACAGGAGCTTACGAATTAGCATTGAAATATTCGCACGAACGCAAAGCTTTCGGAAAGGAAATTTTTAAACACCAGGCGATTGCTTTTAAATTGGCAGATATGTACGTAAAAGTAACTGCGGCAAAACTGTTGGTTTTAAAAGCAGCCTGCGAAAAAGACGAAGGCAAAGACATCGCGCACTCGGGAGCGATGGCGAAGTTATACGCTTCTGAAATTGCTTTGGAAGTCGCCAATGAAGCGGTTCAAATTCACGGTGGAAACGGTTATGTTGCCGAATACCACGTAGAACGAATGATGCGTGATTCAAAAATCACGCAGATTTACGAAGGAACATCCGAAATACAACGCATTGTAATTTCGCGAGGGTTGGTTTCCTAAAATTGAAACGTCACTTCGAGTTTTTCAAAAATGTAAACTTTGAAAAGTATCTAGAAGTACAAAAAACCCTTTCATTGTTATACAGTGAAAGGGTTTTTTAATTTGTAAAAAATACTATCTTTACACAACAAGTTACATTATGTCGGAAGAACTAAAATATTGGTATTTGCGCGATCACAAATTGTTTTGGACATTAAGTATGTCGCAAATCAAGCAATTGTGTATTATTGTGGGCTATAAAAAAGCCAGAAAAGGAGATATCATTTACTTTTCTTCCTCCGATGTGCCGCGTATTTTTTTACTCAAAAAAGGAAATATCAAAATTGTGGAAGTCGACGAAGAAGGTAACGAAACCATCAAAGATATTATTCAGAAAGGTGATTTGTTTGGTGAATTAACTTTAGAAAGTGATAAAAATTCCAACGAATATGCCAAAGCATTGACTGATGAAGTTGCCATTTGCAGTTTCTTACTATCGGATTTTGAAAATCTAATGTTGAAGAATCCCAATTTGGCATTGACGTATACCAAGTTTGTGGGACTGAAAATGAAGCGCATCAAAAACAATTACTCCAATTTAATTTCCAAAGATGCCAAAACCCGACTGCACACTTTTATAAAAGAATGGGCAGAGCGAGAAGGCAAGTTCGAAGGT
>JANNCY010000003.1:0-9409 GCA_031387085.1 Flavobacteriales bacterium
AGGTACAGCTACCAATTGGAAAACAATTGCACCCTCAAACTTTTTTACTATTGCCATGAAAACAGACAACACAATATGGGGTTGGGGGCAAAACGATGGGTATCAAATGGGTAATGGCACTTGTTGCAACAACCAATTAAGCCCAATACAAATAAGCATCGCCACCGATTGGAAAATGATAGCCACTAGTCAATCTCGTGCTGCATTTGCCATAAAAAACAATGGAACGTTATGGTGCTGGGGCACTAATTTAGCCGCTCAATTGGGCGACAATTTAGTAGGTACAAGACCATTTCCTACTCAGCACAATCCCGATACCAATTGGGACACCATGAGTGCAGGGTATGAGCATATTTTAGCTCTAAAAACCAATGGAACACTTTGGGCATGGGCTGGCGGAATGTTTGGAGAAACAGGAGATGGTTTACCCTCTAATTATAATCGGTTTACTCCGTTACAAATAGGTACTGCTACTTGGCAAGCAATTTCAGCAGGTTTTAGAATGTCGTTTGGTATAAAAACCGATGGCACGTTATGGGCTTGGGGTAAAAATGATGTAGGGCAACTGGGGTTAGGCAATACCGCCAACCAGCCTTTTCCTGTACAAGTGGGAGCTGCTAACAACTGGGTTAGTGTATCGAGTGGATGGATACATACCGTTGCACTAAAAGCAGATGGGTCATTATGGGCATGGGGTAATAATTTTTATGGTCAACTAGGTAATGGTACTAATGTAAATGAGCCACTACCTGTTTTAATACCTGTTACAGGTTGCGCACTTGCTACAGATGCGTTTACCATTGTAAAAAATGTTGTAATAATAAGCCCAAACCCAGCTAGTAATGAACTAACGTTGCACTACAAAGGCAACGAGAATGTAACAGCTATAACTATTTATGATGTAACTGGTAAAGCAGTTTATAGTACAGAAGCATTGGGTAATAACGCTTTTATGACTACTTTTAACATTGCAAATTTGCAGAGTGGTATGTATGTAGTGAGTTTAAAAAATGGAGATAAAACAGTGGTGAGTAAGAAATTTGTTAAGGAGTAAAACACAAAAAAATACACATTTTATATGCTTATAAATAGTTTTGCAACCATGCCAACAACGCTACTAGTAAGCGGTTTTGACATCAGGCACAATGAAATATGTACTACGGAAATACCTCTTGAATTACCTGCTTGTATTAATACTATTAGAATGAAACTTACAACGGTTACTGGTACCAATGATTTGCTTATTGCGCCCAACCTCGCTGCGCAAAGTGTTCCTATGAAAAGCTCCGCAAATGTCTCCAGACTTTGCGGAATTTTTTAAATATATTTGCTTTTGTAATAGAATGCACAGCGATGTTTCTATCCTTTTTTAAAATAAAAAAAACGTCTCACTTTCATGAAACGTTTTAAAATATAGCACAAATAATTTTTAAGCTCTTCCTGCAGCGGCAATTAAATTCAAAGCAGAACCCGCTTTAAACCATTCGATTTGACCGTCGTTATAAGTATGATTCGCTAAGATAGTTTCTTTGGAACCATTTGCATGAACAAGTTCTAACGTTAAAGGTTTACCCGGAGCAAAGCTGGTCAAATCAAGGAAGTTAAACGTATCATCTTCTTTGATTTTATCGTAATCAGCTTCGTTAGCAAATGTCAAACCTAGCATTCCTTGTTTTTTCAAATTCGTTTCGTGGATACGTGCAAATGATTTTACCAAAACTGCTTTAACACCCAGAAAACGAGGTTCCATTGCCGCATGTTCACGAGAAGAACCTTCCCCATAATTATGATCTCCCACAACAATAGAAGGAACTCCAGCTGCTTTATACGCTCTAGCTACTGCAGGAACAGCATCGTAAGCACCTGTCAATTGATTCTTAACCGAATTTGGTTTTTGATTGAACGCATTGATAGCACCAATCAACATATTATTCGATATATTATCCAAATGCCCACGGAAACGCAACCAAGGTCCAGCCATAGAAATATGATCGGTCGTACATTTTCCGAATGCTTTGATTAATAATTTAACACCTGTAAAATTTTGTCCGTTCCAAGGTTCGAAAGGAGCCAACAATTGCAAACGTTCTGAAGTTACAGAAACGGCAACTATCACTCCACTTCCGTCTTCAGCTGGTGCCTGAAAACCTGGGTCTTCCGCATCAAATCCTTTTGGTGGCAATTCGTCGCCTGTTGGTGCATCCAAACGTACTTCTTGTCCGTCTTCGTTAATTAAGGTATCGGTTAACGGATTGAATCCCAAATCACCTGCAATCGCTAAAGCCGTTACCAATTCTGGTGAACCAACAAAGGCTAAGGTATTCGGATTTCCATCGGCACGTTTCGAAAAATTACGGTTGAACGAATGCACGATGGTATTGCGTTCTTCTTTCTCTGCTCCTTCTCTATCCCACATTCCGATACACGGTCCGCACGCATTGGCAAAAACCGTCGCTCCAATTTTATCAAATAAATCGATAAAACCGTCACGCTCTATGGTATAACGCACTACTTCAGAACCCGGAGTAATGGTGAATTGTGATTTTGTTTTTAGATTTTTATCCGCAACTTGTTTGGCTAAAGAGGCTGCACGTGCAATATCTTCGTAGGATGAGTTCGTACAAGAACCTATCAAACCTACTTGAATATTTAAAGGCCAGTTGTTTTTAATCGCTTCTTCTTTCATTTTTGAAATTGGTGTTGCCAAATCGGGAGTGAAAGGACCGTTCAAATGTGGTTCTAATTCTGATAAATTGATTTCAATTACTTGATCAAAATATTTTTCTGGATTGGCATAAACCTCAGCATCACCGGTTAAATATGGTGCTACTTTATCGGCAGCATCGGCAACATCGGCTCTGTTAGTTGAACGTAAGTAACGACTCATTGAAGCATCATAACCAAAAGTAGAAGTAGTAGCGCCAATTTCGGCACCCATATTACATATCGTTCCTTTTCCGGTACATGACATCGAAGTAGCTCCTTCTCCGAAATATTCTACGATAGCTCCAGTTCCACCTTTTACGGTAAGAATTCCCGCTACTTTAAGAATAACATCTTTTGGAGCTGTCCAGCCCGAAAGTTTTCCGGTTAATTTTACTCCGATTAATTTTGGAAATTTTAATTCCCATGCCATTCCCGACATTACGTCAACGGCATCTGCTCCTCCAACTCCAATCGCTAACATTCCTAATCCACCTGCGTTTACCGTATGTGAATCGGTTCCAATCATCATTCCACCTGGGAATGCGTAATTTTCTAACACTACTTGGTGTATGATTCCGGCTCCTGGTTTCCAGAAACCGATTCCGTATTTATTAGAAACCGATGCTAAGAAATCGAATACTTCGCTACTTTGTGATTTCGCACGAGCCAAGTCGGTTTTCGCATCTACTTTTGCTTGAATTAAGTGATCACAATGCACGGTAGTTGGAACAGCAACTGTTTTTTTTCCGGCGTGCATGAATTGTAATAATGCCATTTGAGCAGTTGCATCTTGACATGCCACTCTATCGGGAGCAAAATCGACATAATCTTTTCCACGAGTGAACGCTTGTGTTGGTGTTCCTTCCCAAAGATGGGAATATAAAATTTTCTCTGAAAGTGTTAAAGGTCGTCCTACTAGCTCGCGAGCTTTATCCACTCTTGAAGCCATATTATCGTACACTTTTTTAATCATTTCAATGTCAAAAGCCATAATAAATTTGGTTTGTTTGTTTAACTTTACTCTGTTCGGCCATAAGGCTTCTAGTGCAGTACAAAATTACGAAATCGATGTATTATTAAAAAATTTTTAATCAACTATGTTTATTGATTGGAATAATTTACAGAATGGTGATTTTACGCCTATTATTTTTATAAAAATCGCATTTTAAATCCTAAAAATTGATAATTGTTAAAAAACCTGACCTAAAAGTCGTTTCTATAATCTCATTCTACTGAAATTGAAGCATCAATAAAATCCAAAAAAAAAAATAGGCTATAACAATTTGTCGATAATCATCTCTTCAGTGATTCCTTCAGCATCTGCTTTGTAGTTCTTGATAATACGGTGACGAAGTATTCCGGTTGCTACTGCTTTTACGTCTTCGATATCTGGTGAAAACTTACCATTAAAAGCCGCATTGGCTTTTGCTGCTAAAATTAAGTTTTGCGATGCACGCGGTCCCGCACCCCAATCCAAATAATTTTTGATATAATCGTTAGACAACGGATTGTTTGGACGCGTTTTGCTCACCAGAGTAACGGCATATTCTACAACATTATCGGCTACTGGAACGCGGCGAATCAATTGTTGAAAATCGATTATTTCTTGAGCAGAGAACAATGGATTTATAGTTGGTTTGTCATCCGAAGTCGTGCTTTTGACCACTTGTACTTCTTCTTGAAAAGATGGATAATCTAACTTTATAGCAAACATAAAACGGTCTAATTGCGCTTCTGGTAACGGATACGTTCCTTCTTGCTCAATTGGATTTTGCGTTGCTAATACAAAATAAGGTAATGCTAATTTATAATTCTGTCCTGCAATAGTTACCGAACGTTCTTGCATCGCTTCTAGTAATGCAGCTTGCGTTTTTGGTGGCGTTCTATTGATTTCATCGGCAAGGATGATGTTAGCAAAGATAGGCCCTTTGATGAATTTGAATTGCCGATTTTCATCTAGAATTTCACTTCCTAAAATGTCGGATGGCATTAAATCGGGTGTGAATTGGATGCGTTTAAAATCGAGACCTAATGCTTGTGAAATGGTGTTGACCATTAATGTTTTTGCCAAACCGGGAACACCAACTAAAAGGGAGTGTCCGCCTGAAAAGATACTCAGTAAGATTTGGTCGACTACATCGTCTTGACCTACTATGATTTTGGCGATTTCTTTTTTTAATTCAATTCTTTTCTGAACGAGGTTTTGAATAGCGGTTACGTCTGACATTTTTATTTACGATTGGCCCTTCGACAAGCTCAGGGTGACATTAATTTTAGATTTCGAAATAGTGTTTTATATTTGGATTGCAACATTTAAAACGGATTCCTAGCCCAGATAGAAGTGGAAATCCTGACATTGCGAAAACAATTATTTCATCTTTAACGCTTCATTCCTCGCAATGGCAGATTGAAACGGATAGCTGGAGATTGCTTCAAAAAATTCGCAATGACCTGCTTCAAATAAAAAAACAATTAATAATTTTTCAACCAATTATTAGTGAATTCACAATCTCTGTATTCACCGTTTATTTTGATATAGGTTTCTTTTATTTTTTCATTCGTCCATTTTCCAATGGCGTTGATTTGTTTTTCTTTTAATGCAAATTCTCTAATTTTAGTAAAGTCTTTGGCATAATCAGCAACGTGTTCATCGATACGATTGGTAATAATAATTAGTTTGTATTTTTTACCTGTTCTGGGTTCATCTTCAAGAATTGGTTCGGTGATTTGGTTGTCTTTAAGATTCGACACCTGGCTGTACAATTCGGGATCCATTTTGGTCAATTCGAAATGCGTGTCTTGTGTTTTCGGATTGATTAAGGTTCCGCCATTGGCTCTTGTTTCTTTTTCATCTGACATGGTTCGAGCAGCTTCGGCGAAAGTAATTTCACCACTTTCGATTCTCTTTTTTATAAGTAGCGCTTTTTCTTTCGCTTCTTTGAGTCCTTCTGCCGAAATTTTAGGCATCATCAAAATATGACGCAATTCTAAATCTTGTCCTTTGATTTTCTCGAGATAAATAATATGAAATCCGAACTCGGTTTCAAAAGGTTCTGAAATTTCACCTTCTTGAAGCGAAAATGCGACATCTTTAAATTCTTTTACAAAACCTGTTTTTTTATTGATTTTATAAAATCCACCATTGGAAGCAGAACCTTTATCGTCGGTATAAATTACAGCTCTTGTTTTAAAGCTGGCACCTTCTTGGACTTCTTTCTTTATGTCCCTTAATTTTTGAATTATTCGTTGTTTTTCTTCTTCGGTGACTTTTGGCGTAATTACTATTTGTGCAATTTCGAGTTCAGCTCCAAAAACTGGTTTGTCTTTTTCGGGTATTTTTTTATAGAAATCTCTGGTTTCTTCGGGAGTAATTTCAATTCCGTCTACAATTTTACGTTGCATTTCTGCCGCCAGTTTTTGTTGTTTTAGAATTTCAAACAAATCAGCTCTAAAATCTTCTTCATTGTTCTTTTTGAAATACTTCACTACTTTGTCCATTGAGCCTAATTGTTCAACCATGTAATCGAGTTGCTGACTCATTTTTTCATTTATTTCCTCATCTTTAACGATAACCGAATCTTGAACTGCTTGGTGTGCGTACAATTTATCTTCCAATAATTTCCCGAGCATTTGGCATCTGGTAATGTCTTTAACCGAATTTCCTTGACTGGATAATTCAAGAAATGATTTATCGATATCGGAATCTAATACGATGTATTCTCCGACAGTAGCGATAATTCCGTCTACTTTTTGTCTTTTTGAGGAAATTACTTTAGGCTTTACTTTGACCGAATCTTTAATGATTTCTTGTGCTTCTGCATTCGAAAATACAAAAAGTAAAGCGCAAAAAGTAAGGGTAATTTTATGGATTAATTTCATGTTCTTCTTTTGGTAAGCTACCAAGTCTTTATTAATTATTTTTTATTTTATTCTTTATTCTTTCAAAAGTATCTTGATTGACCTTAATGGTGAATTCTTTCTTGAGTTCATTTACCCAATTTTGTTCTAAATATTGTTGGTAATCGTTTATTATTTTGCCTTTACATTCGTCGAATGTCTTATCACTTTCTGGAATTATTTTAATCACCTTGGTGACAAAATAATATTCTCCTTGTTGAGAAATTTCGGAAACGCCAACTTCTTGCTTGATATCTTTTGGCAATTGAGTAGAGCCAATTTCGAGTGTATTTTCGCTCGCCATTACATTTACTACTTCAGAAGTATTTAGTTTATCTTTAATTTCTTGAGGGGTTGCTCCTTTTTTAAGCATGGCTTCTGCATTTTTAATGACATCCATTTTGGTGGAAGAAGCAACAATTACATCGAATCGTGTTTTCCATTTGTGCTTGTCTTTTTGAGTTTCATAAAACGATTTTAATCCTAAAGTATCCGTTTTTGAACGATCCCAAATTTCTTTTTCCATTAAATCGAATAGCAACAATCCATCACGATATTCGTCCATTACAGAAGCAAATTCAGGAAATTCTTTTTCTAAATTGTCATTGTAATATTGATTTATTTGTTCGTCAACAAACTTATTATAATTGATTTCAAGAAATTTTGGTAATGGAATAGGATTGATACCGTCTTTAGTTTGGGAGGAATTCAAAAAACTTAAAAACTGAAATCCAGAAATTTCTTTATTTTCTATTAAGAAAAGTTTTGCAGCATAGTTTTCTTTTGCTTTTTCAGGTACGTTCCATTTATTGGTAAAAATAGCTGCAGTCACTACTTTAGAAACAGCAGCAAACATTTTATTATCTCTCTTAACGTTGTATTTTTTTCGTAATTTTTCAGTCAACGAATTCGTAATTAATCGGGAGCGATCGTCTTTACTGATTTTATTTTCCAATTCAACTTTAGATTCTTCTAATGATTTTAAAGGGAATTTATTTATTAATTTTATAATATGCCATCCAAATTGCGATTGAAATGGGACAGAGATTGGATTTTCTTTGGTTAACGAAAAAGCCATGTTTTCAAATTCCTCAGAGCTTAATTGTCCTGATCCAAAACGATTAAGAACACCACCTTTTGCTGCAGATGATTTATCTTCAGAAAACTGTTTTGCTAGTTCTTCAAAATCTTCACCTTGTTGTATTTTTTTATAAATATCTTGAATCGTGTTTTTAGCTTTATCCGGATCAACAGCTTCTTTTTCGGTATCTGGATTTAGCAACATAATATGGGCTACAATTAAATCGCCTCTGTTTTGTCTTTCATCGACAACTTTAATGATATGATATCCAAAACGGGTTCGTATCGGCATCGAAATTTTCCCTTTTGGTGTATTATACGCTGCAGTTTCAAAAGCATAAACCATTCTGAAACTAGTGAAATAACCTAAATCTCCAGCGTTATCTTTAGCGGATGGATCTTGAGAAAATTCTTTTGCTAATTTTCCGAAATCTTCACCATTTAGTGCCTTTTGACGAACTTCAATACATTTATTGTAGGCTTTTAAAGTATCTTCTGGTGATGCATTCTCATCAACCAATAATAAGATATGAGATGCTTTTATCTCTTTTTGCATTCTGTCATAACCTTCTTTTACTAATGCGGAAGTTACTTTTGAATCGGAAGTATAATTTTTTGAAAGTTGTGATCGATACCCTTTAAGTTCGTTTTGGTATTTAGAATTATCTTGTAACCCCAGCTTGTTTGCTTTAGTAACTTTTAATTTATAGCCAATAAACAATTCTAAATATTGGTTTAAATCTTTTTGGGACTCATCTTTTACTAAATCCAGATTCTTTTTATAAACGCGTTCAAACTCGTCTGTGTAATAAGGTTTATCGTTTATAGTGAATAATATTTCTTTTGTTTTATTTTGTGCATTAACTGAAAAACTGCAAGCTAATATCAAATAAAAAAATACTTGTTTCATGTTTATTCTCATTTTAATAGTATCTGTTTTTTACAATCAACAAAAGTAACAATTCAACAGTATTAAACAAGTATTAGCAGTACTATTAACAAAATTTTATTAACACTTTTTTTTAGTAATAACAAGGTATTCTTTATTGTACAATTTTGAAATTAGTTATTTAACTAATAAATAGTATTTTTGCAATCTCTAAAATGGATTATGAGTTTTTTAAAAGAAATAGCACGTAGAAGAACATTTGGAATTATATCACATCCGGATGCAGGGAAAACAACTTTAACAGAAAAATTATTGCTTTTTGGTGGCGCCATACAAGAAGCGGGTGCTGTTAAAAATAATAAAATCAAAAAAGGAGCAACGAGTGACTTTATGGAAATAGAACGCCAAAGAGGAATTTCGGTGGCTACTTCTGTATTGGCTTTTATCTATAAAAATAAAAAAATAAACATCCTTGATACGCCAGGACACAAGGATTTTGCCGAAGATACTTTTCGAACTTTAACTGCAGTAGATAGTGTTATTGTAGTTATTGATGAAAACGATAATCGGAATTTTTCGCATTCTACAAACAGCAACTAATTTTTCCGTTTGTTCCTCAACACCTTTGGCAACATCAATAACTACAATAACACTATCTACAGCAGTTAAAGTTCGAAAAGTATCTTCGGCAAAATCCGTGTGTCCTGGCGTATCAAGGATGTTTATTTTTTTATTTTTATAGATAAAAGCCAATACAGAAGTCGCCACCGAAATTCCTCTTTGGCGTTCTATTTCCATAAAGTCACTCGTTGCTCCTTTTTTGATTTTATTATTTTT
>JANNCY010000185.1:0-4440 GCA_031387085.1 Flavobacteriales bacterium
TAACTCTTGCCTGTGATGCGTTCAATGTCTTTTGGATAGATACATATTCTCTTTATTTGCATTTTCATACACTATCTATGCCTTTGACTAGGCTTTGATTAGCTTAAACCTAGTGATTAGCATAGTTTAAGATTATACAAAAGTAAGTTTTTTTGAAATATAAATTTCTCCTGCAATTTACGATGATTAATGATACTTTTTTATATGCATTTATGTCGATTTAAGCCATTTGTGTCGCTTTGAGACATATGGAACTGCCCACTCTTTTTTTATCTGTTTTATTGACTAAAATTTGTTCTCAAATCAATCGAAGGATGTTGCAACAAGAATGATGATTGAGGGAATTGTTCACTGATTTATAAACAAAATTTTAGAAGTTATGGCTAGACAGAAAGGCATAATTAAGTTGAAAGGTACTATCGGCGATATTACTTTTTATAAAACACAAGACGGGCATCTTGCTCGCGAGAAAGGAGGAATTGACGCTAGCAGAATTAAAAGTGATCCTGCGTTTCAGAGAACTCGTGAGAATGGTTCGGAGTTTGGTCGTGCCGGAAAGGCAGGTAAAGTTTTACGAACTGCTCTGAGAGCGTTGCTTTTGAATTCTGCTGATGGTAGAATGGTAAGCCGTTTAACGCAGCAAATGGTTAAAGTTATCCAAGCGGATTTGGTTAACGAAAGAGGTTTGCGAAACGTTATTGATGGCGAAGCTGAATTGTTGGCTGGATTTGAATTCAATATTCGTGGTAAACTAGGGACTAGTTTGTTTGCTCCTTTTGTGGGTGCAATAGATAGAGTTACTGGAGAAATTACTGTGGATTTGGCACCATTTATTCCAACCAATATGATTGCTGCACCAAGTGGAACTACACACTACAAAATTATTTCGGCTGGAGCTGAAATTGATTTTGAAGCTGAAACGTTTGTAGTTGCCAATTCGGAAACTGCGATTTTGCCATGGGATGCGGTTGCTACGGTTGCTATTGCTCAAACCAATGTGGTTACTCCAGCGAGTACCAAACCACTTTTCTTGGCTTTAGGCGTTGAGTTTTATCAAGAAGTAAATGGTGCAATGTACCCACTTAAAAATGGTGCATACAATCCATTATCGCTAGTACAAGTAAGCGGATTGTAAGATGGTTTTAGAACTATCGAGAACTTACTTCCTTGATGGAACTAATGGCAAACTAGAATGCGAGGGCAAATTTATTTGTTACACTATTGAATTGCCTTGGAAGAATAACGAAACGAAGGTTTCCTGTATTCCAGATGGGAAGTATTTTATTAAAAAGCGATACAGTCGCAAGTTTCAATGGCATTTGGAAGTGATTGAAGTAAAAAATAGAAATTTTATACTATTTCATCCTGCCAACAATGCTTTGAAAGAATTGAATGGTTGTATTGCGCCAGTCACAAAAATAAGCGGACCAGGATTAGGTCTGCAATCACGACTGGCATTTGCCAAGTTGAAAGACTTGGTTTATCGTGCTTTGGATAGCACTGAAACAGTTTTATTAATTATTAAATCATAAATAATATGAAAAATTTATTCGGAGCAGTTGCTCCAACAAATCGTGTTTTAAGAAGTTTCAATTTTTTGATGCTTATTGTATTGGTAGCTATTGGGTTTACAAGTTGTAAAGACCAATCTAAATCGGAAGTTTCTACAGAAACTGAATTAATTGCAAAAGCAGATTTGCAAGGTGTACAAAGTAATTTTGATATTGGTGGACATGGCGGTCAAGAAAGACGAGGTTTCGACATTGGCGGAATTGGTGGAGGACAAACGCCTCCTAGACGTATTTGTGAAGTATATTCTACTAAAGAAATCGGTGGTGGAAAAAACTCTAATGGCGGTTTAGAAAAACCTTCTGATACTGGAGGAAGAGGTAATCAAGGCACAACTGGCGAGTATGCTGTTTCCGATATTGGAGGTGGTACAGGTGGAAAAGGTACTTCAAGTGATACAGGTCAAATAGATTCTCTCGATGATTTTGACACTGGCGGTAGTAAAGGTACAAACACAAATACTGGAGAATATTCTTTTGCTGATACTGGAGGAAAGAACTCTACTGGTGGTTTAGAAAAACCATCTGATATTGGAGGAAGAGGTGGTGTTGAACCACCAGGTTATATTGATCTAGACACTGAACTACCGACAAATAAAAGATTTGGTTGTATTCGTAGTCCATTTTAATTGTTGAATAGAAAAAAACAAATTATGAATGTTATAAAAAGAGCGAAAGCTCCCACTCCGAATTTTTTTAAAGTGCTTCGAAATATTGGTTTGGTAATCGCTACAGTTGGCGGAACTATTTTAGCTGCTCCAATTGCTTTGCCAGTTGTGGTTACTACAATTGGCGGTTATTTGGCTGTAGCTGGTGGCGTTGTTTCGGCAGTTAGCCAATTAACAACTGAAAAAGATGCAAGCACAAAGTAACTCAACTTTAGCTGGTACTGCTGGCGGTACATTTTTGAGTATTGTACCGAATATCTTATCTGAAGATGTTGTAAAAACAGTTATTTTAGCAACCATTGGAGCCATTGTAAGTTTTGCGATATCGCTACTACTCAAATGGCTAACAAAGAAGCACAGAAAATAGTTTAACTCTAGTTGTGGTGACCTTTGGGTTAAACTTGAAAATGCCCTTTCCTATTGGATTGGGCTTTTTTTTATTAAATCTCCTCAAATAAATTGAGTGTTACTTCTAAAACCACAACTTCGGAATTATGATTGTATAATTCTTGCCATTTTGCGCTGTCAATGGCTTTGGCTCTAGTGTCGAAAATGCCAAAACATATTCTTGATGCTTTGGACTTCCAATTGTCGGTTTGGTACAAAATAAATAGTTTCATAATAGCGGATTAAGATTTGTTATTATTTTCTGCAATACCTGTATAAAATGCTTCTGCGTAAGTCATTTATGAGGTTTATATTTTCGTGAAATTGTTTTTCTTTTTGCTCTAAAAGCTTGAGCGTTGCAACATTTTTCTGATGCTCTTCGTGTTCTTGCATCATCAAACTAGCTTTCGGATTAAATTCATTTTTGAAGTCTGGAAGGCGTAAAAATGGAATTACTGAACCGCAAAGGAACTGATGCCAAAACTTGGTTTGCCATAAGCTGTAAGCGACAAAATAAATACTTTCGCAATCTGTTTCGTTTTGAAAAATAACTACAAAGCTGTTAGTAAATGGCGTGTTTTGCGGCTTTCCGCTGTTCATTCCTTTGTTAAGTATGAATAAATGAGGTTTGGCGTATAGCGTGTCTTTTCGGTGTGTTTTGATGATAAAATTCGGCATACTTTCGGTTTTTTAAGATGATGTGCCTCGTTACCACAAGCCACACATAAAATTTTTAAAAGAAAAAAAAAGAAAAAAAAGAAAGTCGTACTTCAAGTGGAGGTTTCAAGAAAAAAATTTTTTTTAGAAAAAATACTACCCGATTCATCATCGGAAATGAAGAAGTGAAATCGGAAAGTAATGTTGTTGCGAAACGTTATGGGTGGAGATTTTTTCTAAAACCCGCAGGGCTTGAACTTTTTTTTCTTGAAACTGGAACTTACCTTTACTTTCTTTTATTTATTATTTTTTTATTTTCCTTTAATCCGGAGAGTTTCTGCTGATGACAGATTTAAAAAATGTTGATGAAATAGATGAGGTTCTTCGGAAAGGGTATTAGTTTTTAAAACAGAAAAAAGAGATAAAATTCAATTCCTATTATTTTTCTGTTTTAAAAACTAATACTCTTTCTTATCGTTTGATTTTTTGAGGATGCCTTGTGGTCAGTCGGCAGTAGCAGTTTTCAGTTAGCAGTATATTGTCTTATGAAAATGGGAAGCATCTTCAAAAAACAATGCAAATACTTACCTAGTGCGTTGGCAGAAGCTCAAAGCAAGTGTGTCTTTTTTTATTTGCTTACCGAGATGTTTCTGATTGATTTTACTATCGGCTTGATGCCAACACTTCCTAAAAATGATAGATTTGATTTTAATGTGATTAGTCTTTTGAAACCGCTAGGCATCAAGCTGATGGAAAAGCAATTTACCTATTGCTTCTGGCAAATAAAAAAAAATACTCTTGCTGGCTCTTTTTTGGTTTTGTGGGTAGAAAAATGGCTTTTACCATAGGCAAATTCACTACACAATAAAGCCATTTTGCAACTTACAAAAGCAATGCAAACACTACCGATTTATGTAGAAAGTTGCTAAAAACAGTAACCGAAAACGTTCTTAAAAGCAAGTACAATCGTAAAGTTTATGATGGAATAGTGAACGTTGTTAAAGACAGTGGCGAAGGATGGTGTTTTTTGTAGCTGGGTGATGCGATGGGAGCTGCAAAAAATGTTGTCCTGGAGCCACTGGCAAGCGCGTTGGCAGGAGCGGCTGTTTTACATAAATGATATTATAACTTCATTGCAAAAACCAAAAAACAATAAACTC
>JANNCY010000205.1:0-11739 GCA_031387085.1 Flavobacteriales bacterium
TGTTTTTTCAAAATTCCTCTAACTAAAAAGGCAAACAAAGTGAGATAAGCAAAACAAACTACTGCTATAAAATACGACTGATGAATTCCGATAATATCCGATAATTTTCCTTGAATTGGAGGAATAATTCCACCACCCAAAATCATCATAATCAAAAACGCCGAACCTTGTGATGTGTATTTTCCCAATCCAATTATAGACAAACTAAAAATAGCAGGCCACATAATACTGCACGCCAACCCGCCTGCTAGAAAAGCATAAATCGCTACTGTTCCTGTAGTAAACAACCCAACTAACATCGCTGTGATTCCGAAACTTCCAAAAATCATTAACGTTCTTGCTGGTTTGTCTTTGCTTAAAAAGAAAGCGCCAATTTGAATCAACACACAAAAAACATAATAATATAAAGGAGTCATGTCTTTTCCAGATAATATGTTTACACCTAAAATAACACCAAATGCTAACAATGGAATTACGATTAAAGCCATTGTTTTTTTGCTTCCCCGTAAATTAAAAACACTGATGGCACCGGCCCATCTTCCAATCATTAAACTTCCCCAATACATCGATATATAGGGTGCAATATCCGACGATTGCAGACTTCCGAATTCTTTTAATTTTAATAATTCACCCAAATTACTTCCAATGGCTACTTCCACTCCCACATACGTAAATATGGCCAGCATTCCCAAAACCAGTTGAGGATATTGCATTGCTCCCCAGCCATCGGCTTTCTTTTGTGCCGAAGCATACGAATATAATATTCCTCCAACTACTACAGCCAAAGCTCCAAAAAGCCATTTCATTCGATATCTTTCAAGTGGTTCTTTTAATTCTTTAATTTCTGCTTCTTTTTCGGCTATAGCCACTAGACCTGGTTTGCTATTGATTTTAGGATTCATAGCAATCACTTCTTTGATAACTTTAGTTTCAAAAACTAATTTTTCAATTTTAACTGCTTGATCACTTTTATAACTTCGGAAGACTGGAGTAAACATTGCGGCTAACAAAACCGTCATGATAACTAATGTATATAAAGCCCTATCTGCTTTTTCCATTGGTTCGTTTGCCACGCCACTTGGTACTTTCTTAGAAAAATAAAACAAGGCCGCAGCAGCAATAAATAATAGTCCAACACCAATATATAACAGCACAACTTTATTTAACTCTAATGATTTTATTTGATCTTCTGAAACAGAAGCGGCAGTTCCGAATAAAGCCAAAGCAACTACAATGGGTCCGATGGTAGTTCCAAATGAATTGATTCCGCCACCAAGATTCACCCTACTTGCACCCGTTTTTGGATCTCCCAATAATATCGCAAACGGATTTGCAGCTGTTTGTTGTAATGAAAATCCGAGTGCTACAATAAATAATCCCACTAACATTCCGGCATATAAATTAGCTTCTACAGCAATAATCATGGCTCCAGCTCCAAGTGCCGAAAAAAGCAAACCATACACGATACTTTTCTTGTAACCCCATTTTCCGACAATGTCTTTACCGCTTATATCGCCGAGCGCAAATAACAGCAAGGCTCCGACATAATAGGCTGTGTAAAAAGCAAAATCAACCAATTGCGATTGGAATTGATCTAACGAAAAATAACTTTTACAAAACGGAATAAAAATACTGTTTCCAGCAGCGATAAATCCCCAAAAGAAAAACACAGTAATAAGTGTATACAATGCAGGATAATTAGTTTTTACAGAAGTTGAACTCATAATAGTTTTTAGTTGGTTAATGTTGGTTTGAAATAATAGCTATTCCATCACGCATCCAAATTTAATTTAATTTTTGATGAAATGCATATTTTGAAATAAAAAAATCCCGTCTCTTTTAAAAGAATGAAACGGGATTTTGAAACTATCTATAAATGAATGAATTGGCACTGCTTATTTCCCATCAACATAGTCTTGCAAATATTGAAATCGTTCGGTTAATTTACCATTCTCGGTCATCTTGGCTCTTTGTAGTATTCCGTCCTTATCACCATTAAAGAAAGCGGGAATAACATGCTCCATAAACATTTCACCAAAACCTTCACTAGCATCTTTTGGCAATTCGCAAGGTAAATTATCGACTGCCATTACCAAAATAGAACCCGGATGTGTATGCGGAGCTTCTTTGTTTTCGAAAGGCAAATACCCATAAAAAGGCTCTGCAATCGTTGATGCTTTTACAGTACATGCGATAGGTCCATCTACATCACATGAAATATCGGCAACCACTTTTATTTTGCAATCGGCAGCTTTTAGCATGTCTTGTGTAAGAATATCGGGAGCGTCATTTCCATGAAAATGACCAGCCATAAACACATCGGCCACTTTGCTAAAACGTTCAAAATCGGAAATATACAATTGTGGATTTTTATAAAAATCGTTGTTGTCTGAAGTTATCGTTCCGTCAATTCGTTTGTTGTAATCCAACACATCGATTTGAGTATAAACAGATTCCGAATAATTTTTAGTAAGAAAATCAGTAGTTGTAACTTGCTTCATCTTCATACCGTCTAAGATTTCTTTAGCTCCCATTCCTACTTTTCCGTGACCCGTTAAAACGATTTTTATATTGGGAAGTGTTTGCCTTTTTAATCGAGCAATCAAATCGTCTTTACTTTTTAATGTTTCCGCTTTGGGTAAATTAAACAATTCGTATTTGATTCCGAATCCTCTTATGCCGTTATAGGCACCAACTATTCCTGCATACCTTCCAAAACCAATTAATCTTCTATTTTTAGCATCTACAATGGTTTCGTGATCGTACAACTCAATATTTTTTTCTAAAATAGCCTGCAATAATTTTCTATTATGAACTTGCTTTTTTATGGTATGCGAAAAGAAAAAATATTTTTTATTTGGAATTAACGCGTCAACCGGGATTTCTTTTACACCAAACAACACATCACAGTCAGACATATCAGTAGTTACTTCAATTCCCAAATCACTGTAGAGTTCATCAGCAAAAACCCTAATATCAGAAGCTTCTACTTTTATGGTCGCTTCTGGATGTTCTTTTTGCAGACGAACCAATTCTGACGGAGTAAAAACGACTCTTCTATCGGGTGGATTTTTTCTTTCTTTTACGATGCCAAACTTCATGTTTTCTGTATTTTAAACGCAACCAAAAGTAGTAGATACGAAATCGTTTTCAAAACTTTTTTTCAAAATAAATACGTGATTTTATCTTCTGAAAATCAGCTGTTTGGTAATACTATCTGTTTTTTAACAAAAGTTGTTACTTCTTTTTTAATCAATTTAACATTGGGTTATCTATATTTGTCTAACAAGTAAATAAAAAATGAAGTTGCACAAAATAAAGTCCTTTTACATACTCGCTCTTTTCCTTCTTATACTCTTCACCAGTTGCAATAAATTAAGAAAAAATAAAGATTCCATTACAAAACCAACTTTAGCTTATGCCATGATGCCTTTGGAAGATTCCTTGCCAAAGCTTTCAGAAATTTACAAACAGACTAAAAAAAAAGAAATTGAGCATTTTTTTTTAAACAAATTTTCCAATCACTTTGAAAACATGTGCTTTTTGGTCGCTAAAAACGGCCAAATTATTTATGAAAAATACGATGGTTATGCGGATAAAGGAAATAACATCCTCAATTCACCAGAAACACCTTTACACATTGCATCGGTTTCTAAAGTACTGACTGCTGCTGCTATTTTAAAACTTATAGTTGCTAAAAAAATGAGTCTGGATCAAAAAGTAAACACACTTCTTGATGGTTTTCCTTATCCCGACATTACAATTAGAACGCTTTTAAATCACCGAAGTGGTATGAAAAAGTACAACTATTTTTGTGATGATAAAGCCAATTGGGGACGCGATAAAACCTTGACCAATAAAGACATTTTAACTGTTTTGATTACTAAAAAAATCCCTTTAGAATACAAAACCGATACGCATTTTAGTTACAACAATACCAATTATGCGATGTTGGCCTTAATCATCGAAAAGGTAACCGGAATGCGTTATAGATTGGCGATGAAGCAAATTATTTTCGATCCTTTGGGGATGAAACACACTTTTGTTATGGACGAAACGTCAGACAAAAATGAAGGAACTCCATCCTACAAATACAACTATCAAAAATATCCTTTTGACTTTTTGGACGCTGTATATGGCGATAAAAATATATATTCAACACCAAGAGATTTATTAAAATTTGATTTGGCGCGGAACGCTCCTCATTTTTTGAGTCCGGAGTTAATAAAGGAAGTATATAAAGGCTACAGTTATGAAAGCAAAGGCATTAAAAACTACGGATTAGGAATTCGAATGCGCGAATGGGATACAGGTCAAACCCTCTATTATCACAATGGATGGTGGCACGGTAACACGGCATGTTTTATCAATTTAAAAAAGGAAAATGCAGTAATTATTGCGTTATCTAATAAATTTACCACCAAGACATTTCAATTGAAACAATTGTCAGCTTTGTTTGGTGATTATCCTTTTACTTTGAAAGATACTGCGGCGAGTGAGTAATCGATTATTTGATTGTTGGTATCGCTATGCTCTTCGATTTTTCGAACAATCGGATTATCAATATTGAATTCTGAATTTATGGGCGTATATTTGTGCCGTTGATTTTCAATCGAACAATCGAACAATCGAACAATCGAACAATCTAACAATCTAAAAAAGGGGTCGACTGGTTTTGACAGCGAGTGGAACTAAACAGTAAGCACGTAGAGCATTGTACTTTTGGCTCTTAAATATCAATTGTACACCATTTCACACGGCGAAGGAAACTACGCTCTTGCTGCATAATCTGAATTATAGTAAGATTAGCCTCGTCTCTACAAGGTAGGGAAGCGAGATTTACCTCAAAAGCTTTGGTTTATGGCGTTTGATCAAGGTAAATCGTAATTGTAAACCTAGAAGCGGTAATGTTTTGAATCCGTTTTGAAATAGTAAAACTAAGCAAAGAGTGGCTGTTCCTGGCCTTGCTTTTTGTCGAAAATTCAATCAGGAACTAAACGCGTAGAAAGCTCTTTGGTTGCTTGTTTGGACGGGAGTTCGATTCTCCCCGACTCCACCAATTATGGCGGACAATTTCAAAAAGGAATTGTCCGCTTTTTTTATTTGATAAACGACAGGAAGTTCGACATTTCATAACATTTACTTGTGTTTTCATGGTCAGGCCAGAAAAACAAATTGAATAAAAAAAAATAGACTTGAATAATAAGAAATCCTGGCGTGTCAGAAAAAAAACAAAAAACTAGACTATTAATTCTCTTAAACAAATATCATTTAAGCTTGAAAATGACTTTTCTTACCATACTTCTAGCTTCATTAGAAGTTGGATCAACAGAATTATCTTCTCCACCAGAAATGGCATTTAATCGCGAAGCCCTGATTCCTGATTTAATTAATGATTCCTTTACATTGTTTGCCCTTTCCAATGCTAATTTTTCATTCTTTTCGCTTTTACCAATCTCATCTGAAAAACCAATGATATCAATTGAAACATCAGGATTTGCCCTCAAATAAGTTAAAATAAAATTAATACCATCCAATGATAAATTATTTGGTTTGGCATTATTATATTCAAAAAAAGCAGTAACATAACCTTCATTTATTGATCTTTTTAAGAAGTCATCATTGGCAGTTTGTACTGTTTTTGAAATATCCGATTTGTCGATATACATTTTTTCAAGATATTTTTCCAATTCATCAGCCACACCATTTTTATTTGTATCTATAGATTTACCCTTACTGTCGACAACCACCCCTAATGCCGAATTCACTTCACTATCCAAATAATCGGCGACTCCATCTTTATCAGTATCAATCAACTTGTTTTCCATATCACCCACCCTTTTTTCTAAAATTTCGTTTTTTTCTTCCAATTTTTTCATTTCATCACCTTTCCATTTAAGTTGTTTTCCTAATGAATAGGTTAGTCCAAAAGTACCATTGATCATCTGTCCAGATAAATTGTTATTTGGCTTAGAATATTCACCATCCCAAGTATAATGCTGGCGGTAATTATAAAACGAACTGAAATCAAAGAAGACATGTATTTTTTTTGTAATTCTAAACATAGGTGTAAATCCCACTACAAGTCCACCATTCAATTCTCTAGAACCAACGTCGGGATCATTACTTGAACTTATTTTTTGCAAAGTTGAAAGACTAAATCCAGCATGAAATAAAAAATTTAGTCTAGCCGATTCTTTTTGGTATTTTAAAAGACTATTCAAATTAAAAACTCCTTGTAAGGTCATCCTAAATTGAGCAACTTCAAATGGCAAACTTTTATGGTCTTTATCTTTAAATCTGTCGAAAGCAAAATCCAATTTGAATCCGAGCAATTCAGAATAATTATAAGTTGCTCCAATAGTAACTGAATTTAAATCAATTACACCTAAAGTTTTTTGACTGTTAGATGAAAAATAACCTTCTGAAAAAGGTCTTAATCCTCTACTTTCTCCAGTACCTATTTCAAATCTCCATCTGTAATTATTAAAAGTTGCAGCTGTAGTAGTTGTAGAATCGTTTTCAATTTGAGAATTTGCAAAACCAGAAACAAAAAAAAGAAGTAAGATAAGTGTATTGTTTTTCATAAAAATATAACTATTTAATCGATGAACGGCGCAAATATATTTATTTTATTAATCGCTATATACCCTCAGTGTCACACATAACAATTTGGAAACAGTATGTTAAAATTCATAATGCCATTTCGATAAAAATGAATCTCAATAAACAAAATGCAACAACCTAAAATCAAGATATAATTAGTGTTTTCAAGCATAAAAACAGCAAAAAATACTGCTTTATAAATTGTTAATTTTTAGTTAACATCTGTTGGGCTCTTTTATATTTAGTTTTGCAATTAATTTTTAAAACTTTGTCATGAAGGGTTTATTTACTTTTGCTTTATTACTAATTACACAATTTATTTTTAGTCAAAATGCCATTATAAAAGGGACCGTATTAGATGATGCAACTGCTGCCCCACTTGTAGGTGTTAACATTGTTATTAAAGAATTAAAGTTAAGTACAACATCCGATTCTGAAGGAAAATTCATTTTCAGAAATGTAAAACCGGGCACTTATGAAGTGGAGTTTTCATTTATTGGATTAAAACCAAAAGTCATTTCTGAGGTAATTGCGACAGGTAATGAAACTACCGAATTGAATTCAACAATGGAAGAAGTTAAAAACACTTTAGAAGAAGTTGTCATAACTAAAACAAAAGCAAAAGCAGAATCAGTTAAGTCCTTATTGACGATGCAAAAAAACAATGCCAGCGTATCTGATGGGATTTCAGCAGAAACAATTAAAAAAACTCCCGACAGAACAACATCTGATGTTTTAAAAAGAATTAGTGGCGCCAGTGTTCAAGACAATAAATTTGTAATCATTAGAGGTTTAAATGACCGATACAACGTTGCGCTATTAAATGGTGCGCCATTACCAAGTTCTGAACCCGATAGAAAAGCCTTTTCGTTTGATATTTTTCCCTCCAACATATTGGATAACCTTATTATCACCAAAACAGCAACTCCCGATTTGCCTGGAGAATTTGCAGGAGGTGTTGTTCAGATTAATACCAAATCGGTACCGGATAAAAATTTCCAGTCGGTAACTGTAGGTACCGGATACAATACGGTGACTACGTTTAAGGAACAAAAATACTACGAAGGAAGTAGCACGGATTGGATTGGATATGATAATGGAGTTAGGGATATACCATCCAGCGTGCCAACAACAGATGTATTTAATACTTTATCCGACCCCGAAAGAGCAACTTTGGCTCAAAGCTTTGAATACGATTGGAGCATTAAGGACAAAAAATTTGCACCCAATACCAATTTCCAATATAGTATTGGGCGTAATATAAAACTTAAGAATGAAAAAAGTTTTGGCTTAATATTTTCACTTTCCAATAATAAGACCAATAGCTTTAATGCCATAACACGATCTGATTATCAGGAAGTAGAAAACGAACCATCTGTTCTCGAAGAAGAATTCAATGACAATAACTACACAGAACAGGTTTTAACGGCTGGATTGGCTAATTTTTCTTTTAAATTTAACGAAAATCATTCTATCAGCTTCAAAAACATTTACAGTATCAACTCTACCGATTTGGTAGTGGATAGAATTGGAAAAAGAGATGTAAATGATACCCGAGTTATACTAGCCGATGTTCGATGGTTCACCAGCAATAACATCTATTCTGGGCAATTTAATGGCGAAAATAATTTTCCTACACCTAAAATAAAAGTAAGCTGGAATGCTTTTTTTAGTGATATACAACGATCAATACCCAATTTAAGAAGGAATATTTATTCAATTGCCGACCCAAACAGTACGGACCCATCTCTAACTATTCCTGTAGCAGAAGTTGCCGCCAATAACGGAGGTCCGGCTTATGGTGGTGGTATGTTTTTCTCAGAGAACAGTGAAAACATTAAAGGGGGAAAACTCGATGTTGCCAAGAAATTTACTATTGGCAAGGATTTTATCAATGAACTTAAGGTAGGTGGACTTATTCAGGCGAGAGAACGAAGTTTCTTTGCACGACAATTGCAATACAACAAATTAACCTCCAATGGTACATTTCAGGAAAGTTTACTAAACCTTCCAAATGAAACCATTTTTACACTACCTAACATGGGTGTAATTTCGCCAGGTGTGAATGGTTTTGCACTAGCCGATTTTACTAAATTTACCGATAAATATAGTGCCGCTTCCGACCTGAAAGCTGCTTATATAATGTTTGACAATCGCTTTGGAAAATTCAGATTGGTTTGGGGTGTCCGCTTTGAAGTATTTCATTTAACCCTTGATTCAAGGCAGACAGAGACAGAATATTTAGCTCTATACAGAAGAGAAAATGACCTTTTACCTTCTGCCAATTTAATCTTCTCTATCAATAAAAAACAAAACCTGCGTTTGAGTTATTCTGAAACATTAAACCGAACTGAATACAGGGAATTGGCGCCTTTCGCGTTTTATGACTTTCAAACCCAATATTTGACTCAAGGATGTCCTGAATGTATAACTGCCAAAATTAAGAATATAGATATCCGTTATGAGCTTTTCCCTGGTAAAGGTCAAATACTTTCGCTTTCGTATTTTAGGAAAAATTTTACAGATCCAATTGAACTACAACAACAAATAAATAATAATACGGTTCAATACAAGAATGCAAAAAGTGCCCAAAATAGTGGAATTGAGTTTGAATTCAGGACATTATTAAGTTCTATAATTAGCAAAAATGCACCATTATTTTTTGAGGACATCACTTTATATACCAATTTTGCCATTATCAAATCTGAAGTGGATTTATCCAATCTAAATTCCGCAAATATAGATACCGTCAGACCTTTGCAAGGGCAATCTCCTTATATTTTTAATGGCGGAATACAGTATGTCAATACGGATAATGGCTGGTCATTTTCATCCAATATTAACAGAGCTGGAAACCGGATTCTTTTTACCGAAGCTGAATCAAGACCTGCAATTTGGGAAAAAGGAAGAACCTTTTTAGACATGCAGGTTTCCAAAACCCTTTACAAAAAGAAACTTGAAATCAAATTAAACATTCAAAACATTTTGGCGCAAGATTTAATATTTTACCAAAATAATTATAGGAATACCGAAGCCTATGGTACAGTTGAAACTTTTGCCAATTATGTTTTCACCGGAGATTATCATAATGAGGATGGGTACAGCGAGCGTGATGATGATGTTCGTTGGAGAACAAAATATGGAAGAACCTTTTCTTTATCGTTTACTTATAATTTTTAATTAAAATAATCAACAATTATTAAATCAATGGTTTTAGATGATTTGAAAAAGCATTTACAAGGTTTTAATAGTAATGATTTTTGTTGGGGATTGTCTTTGAAAGAAAAAGTTTGTACTAAAAATCTTGGTTCTGAAATAAATTCAAACATAGAAAATGTTGAAACAACTCTGGAAAATTATAAAAAAAGTATTCTTTTAATAAAAGAATTAGGAATTACTAATTTTAGATTTTCATTATCTTGGGAGGCTATTTTACCAGAAGGAGTTGGTTCTGTTGATCAAACTAAAATTGATTTTTATCATGAAATTTTAGATTATTGTATTGCTAATGAAATAGAGCCTTTTGTTACCCTTTTCGATTTCAACTTACCTGAAGCATTAGAAAAAAAAGGAGGTTGGTCAAATCGTGATATCTTAATTTGGTTTGAAAATTATGTATTTACCTGTGTGAATGCTTTTAGAACTAAAGTTAATTATTGGATTGTACTAAATCAACCTTCCGTTTTTACTGGAGTTAATTTTTTTTTAGATAAAAAGTCGTTAAATGAAAAATCGTTAAATATTTTTTTGCCAGTTTTACACCATACTTTATTATGTCAAGCTATAGGTAATAAAACTATTAAAAAAATATGCCCGCAAACTCAAGTAGGAACTATTTTTTCTTGTCATTATATTATACCAAAAACTGCTTCTTCTAAAGATTTTATAGCAACTGATAGAATAGATACAATATTGAATAGACTATTTTTAGAGCCTTCTTTAGGATTAGGTTACCCGATAGATATGGTGCCTTATTTAAAAAGAATTTCTAAACACTTTTCCAGCGGTGATAGCGATTTATTAAAAGTAGATTTTGATTTTATAGGTTTACATAATTACAAACCGTTAATAGTCGCTCATGATTTATTTGTTCCTTTTATAAATGCGAAAATTGTAGAACTGAATAGAAATGATATCAAAAGTATCCCTTTAGAATTTGAATTAAATACGGATTTAATCTACCAAATTATAAAGAAGTATAGTAAATATGAAGGAATAAAAAAAATCTTTATCATCGAAAATAATATTTCTCCTTTAGAAGAAACTCATTTATTAAATGATCGTCAAGCTATAGAAATGATCCAAACTAAATCTTTTTTACAACAAATTTTAAATGCTAAAAATAGTGGAGGAAAGGTTGATGGATACTTTATTTCTTCCTGGAACAGTATAACTGAAAATTAGTTGTATTAATAAGCGAATAAAGTTCTTACCTATTAAAATACATTTAGATTAGTATTTACATTTAGGTAATTTTAGTAACGTTCAATTTACCAAATCATCGTATTTATTTGATTTTAAATTAGCACTCCATTTTTTATGTAGTGATACATTTGGGCTGATTAATTATTGTCTAATAAAATTAAAAAAATCAAAAAAAATGAAAAAAAATTATTTGGTAGCAATGTTGTTGCTAATCGTCAATTTTGTGAATGCACAAATTGACCAAACTTCTTATCGTGGGGCATTTGCTCCAGCTCCGGCTGCGCCTTGGACAGACTCTTGGACAAACTTAGATCCAAAAAATGAGCCGTATCTAGATGCCGTTACTGTGGTAAATGTCAATACTGACATTACTACAAACACTACATGGACAACTGGTAAAACGTACAAAATTACTGGTTTGATTTATGTTAGAAACAATGCTACTCTAACAATCCAAGCTGGTGTAGTTGTTAAAGGTGTTTTCACTAACAGTGGAACCGCTTTAATCATTACTAAAGGAGCTAAATTAAATGCTATCGGAACTGCTACAAGTCCAATTGTATTTACATCTGACAAAGCTGTTGGATCAAGACAGCCAGGTGACTGGGGTGGAATTGTGCTTTTAGGAAAAGCGGGTTTTAATACCAACAACGGAATTAACAACATTGAAGGTATTACTGCAAACGTAAACACTGAATATGGCGGTGG
>JANNCY010000206.1:0-53984 GCA_031387085.1 Flavobacteriales bacterium
TGTTTTTTATTTTTACCTAAAGCGATTAGTTTTTCAATCTGAATTCTATGATCACGATTGAGTCTTTTGTATGCTGTTTTCATAACACAATTTTAAGTCATTTTTTGTCTTAAAAATTGCGTTAGATTCTTGAGTCTGCGAAACCCGTAGGGCTTGAACTTGCTTTTTTGTAAACCTGGAACTTAACTTTGTATTCTTTTTTTATTTTTTTTTATCCAAAAAGCTTCTGATGAAGAAAAATCCATAAGGTTGTTATTAAAAACAGATGTTGTACTTGGAGAACACCCCCAAGCACCGCAGTCTCGTTGTAGCTTCAGCGAAAACGAGATGAGGAGCGACGTGGCGGTGTTGCGGCAATCGAACAGCCACGCTAGACCGGGAACGAAACGTAGCTTGCGAAGTGGAGAGAAGGGATAGCAGCGTGAAACGGCGGGGAAAAGATTAAGGTCAGCCGTAGGCGTACCTTAATTTAGGGCAAAGTGAAGTTTTTACTGAACGGAGCCAACCCCGATGGCTGTGCGAAAGAGCAACCGCTGAAACAATAAGGGGCGGCAGACATGACACTGCTGATTTGAGCGAAACGTAGCCTGCGGAGTGTAGCGAAATGAAGCTGTGTTGTGGATGCATAAGCCCCGACGAACGCAGGAAGTGACTGTGTGAAGATGAGGAACGAAACGGCGCTAAAAAATAACGGCTTTTTTTAAAGCGGTTATTTTTTTGTGCTGTTGAAGTGTCTGTGGAATGGAAGGAGGCACGACTGACTGGAACAGCCGAACGGAACAAAGGGAACGACCGGAGAGAGACCGCTTGATTGCCCGTGTTTTTTAAACTAATGCGGTGATTCACTTTTATATTTACTGCAAAAATGCGGTGATTAATAGCGATAATCGCCGCATTTATTTTTATATGCGGTAATTAAGTATTATATTTACCGCAAAAATGCGGTAATATGTATATTCATCAAAGAAAAGACTGGACAAAATTCACTTGGGATGCGGAAGTAATTACTCCTTTGCTTGGAGAAGTAAGACACCGACAAGGCAAAATACTTGGCGTGATGCAAGGACTTGGATTTCGACTACAAGAGGAAACAGTTCTTAAAACATTGACTTTGGATGTAGTGAAGTCGAGTGAAATTGAAGGTGAGCAACTGAATCCAGAGCAAGTGCGTTCTTCAATTGCAAGACGATTGGGAATTGAAATAGCCGGTGCTGTACCTGCGGAACGCAATGTTGAAGGTGTTGTAGAAATGCTATTGGATGCTACGCAACGCTATGATGATATATTAACTGATGACCGTTTGTTTGGATGGCATGCGGCACTTTTTCCAACCGGGCGTAGTGGCATGTATAAAATAAAGACGGCCGCTTGGCGCGACGATGCGATGCAAGTAACGTCTGGACCTATGGGAAAGGAAACTGTGCATTTTGAAGCACCGAGTGCGGATAAAGTACCAACAGAAATGATTGCTTTTTTAGATTGGTTTAATTCTGGTCAAGATATAGATCCTGTACTTAAAGCTGCTTATGCGCATTTGTGGTTTGTTACGATACACCCTTTTGAAGATGGTAACGGACGTATCACACGAGCGATAACCGACATGCAATTGGCTCGTGCCGACCAAAGCAAACAGCGATTTTATTCGATGTCGGCACAAATACAGGCAGATCGAAACAACTATTATGGAATATTGGAGAGCACTCAAAAAGGGGATTTGGATATCACTCCTTGGCTTGAATGGTTTCTTGATTGTTTGTTGCATTCGATGGCGCAGACCGATGAGACTATATCCTTAACCCTAAAGCGTGCTCAATTTTGGGAAACTCACCGTACTACTGACTTTAACCCACGTCAACAAAAAATACTTCAATTGCTGCTTGATGACTTCTTCGGCAAATTAACTGTTTCTAAATATGCCAAAATAACAAAAGTATCCACTGATACTTCCCTTAGAGATATTCAAGATTTGATGGCTAAAGGTATTATTGAGCAAGAAGGTAGTGGCAGAAGTACTTCGTATAAATTTGTTGTGTTCTAAAATAGGTTTTATTGTTAGATGAAGGATATCTATAACTACTCTGAATGAGATACTATTTTTTTAAAAATTTTATTACCAATTGTTGCAAGATAAACCTCAAATTATGGGGTTTATCTTGCGGTGAAAGGTAATCAAGGATACTACTAATTTTTAATGATAAGTATACTTATTAAAATGCTTTTTTACAGTAGTTTACCAATTCTTCCTTAAGAATATAGCAAAATAGTGTAATTTGAATGATTTTAATTATAATTTCATAGATTTGAGAATGATTTACATCAAAATGACTTAATATTTTCAATTCCAATGGCTTTAAAAATAGATATCAAAGGAAACACAGAAACATCTGAGTATAATGATGCTTTAGCATTAAAACAAATTTTTAATTCAAGTCTTGGGAATACAAATGGTGAAATACTAATAATTTGTAATGCAACACTTTTTGGTCAAGAAGTTAAGGATGTAGATTTAATTGCAATTGGAAAACTAGAAAATTACTCTACATCAATTAGAACAAAAGTAAAAACAAAAACTAAAGAAAATAAATATCTAGATCTTGATGAGGATTACAGGAAAGTGTTTGTAAATGATTTTTGTTTCGTTTTTGAAACAAAAAAACACAGAGCCGAAGATGTTCAATTAAATGGTTTAAATCTATTAGTAAAGTACAATAACAAATATAAGGACGTTACTACTCAAAGTGAAAATCAAAAATACTCCCTAACAAATTTCTTTGAAGATAGAATAAAATTCAAGCCCTATGTATGTAATTTTATATGGCTTCGAAATGTTAGTATAGATTCTATAAAAAATATGTTGGGTGATAATTCTAAAATTTATAATAAACATAATTATTTAGCTTCGACTTTTAATTTTTCTACATTAATAGAATTAGCATGTGTTCAAAATTTGCCTTATCAAACCACAGATTATGATGGAAACTTAAAAGGACATCCAGGATTAAGTTCATTCCCATATAATCAAGGTGTTGATTTTAATAAAATAACTCCAATATTTGATTTATTCACAAAAGTGAAAAATGGTATTGGTGATTTAACAAGAAATAAAATTGCAAGGATTACTTCAAAATTATTAGCAGAACAACAATATGCACAATCTATTGGGGAGAAACTTGTCATTATTGCCGGTAGAGCAGGAACTGGAAAAACAATTAAACTTTTGACTATTGCATGTGATTTAGCTTTAAATAAAAATGCAAGAAGCCTTATTTTAACTTATAATCATGCTCTTGTTAGTGATATAAAAAGAACATTAGCCTTGGCAGATATACCTGATGATATAGATAGTCATTCTGTAAATATTACTACACTACATAAGTTTTTCTATGAAATTTTAATTGGCTTTGGTGTTGGAAAAATATCGGAATCAAAAAATGGAAAAAAATACATCCCTGATTTTATAAATAAATACCAAGAATTATTACTTGAATTGTCAGAATACTTACAGAATGAATTAATAAATGAAACAGATATTCAAAATTTAATGAATTCTAGACATGAACAAGTAGCATGGGATTTTCTTTTGATTGATGAGGCACAAGATTGGGATGAAATAGAAAAATACTTAATATTTAAAATCTTTGGAAAAGAAAAAATTATTATTGCTGATGGAGTAGACCAATTAATTCGTGGACAAAAGAAATGTAATTGGACTCAAAAACTACACAATAGTGAATTTCATAAAACAAATGAAAAAAAAGGACTTCGTCAGAAAGTTAATTTAGTTAATTTCGTCAATGAATTAGCCAAAAAGCTTCAAATTAATTGGTCAATTGAACCAAAAGAAGAATTAATTGGCGGATCCATAATTGTAAAAACTGATACATATGGAACGGAATTTCATAATGAAATATTTAATTCTTGTAAAGCTAATGGAAACTCTGCTTATGAAATGATGTTTTTAGTACCTCCAATATTGGTTAAAAATGAAACAATTAATGACGATTATGGAAAACCAAAGAATAAAAAAAGCTTTTTAAAATTTAATGAATTTAAACAGAAGGGTATTAATATATGGGATGGTACTAATTCAGATTTAAGAAGTGAATATGTTGTTGATTTGGACGAACATAGATTATTACAATATGAATCTTGTAGAGGATTAGAAGGATGGACTGTTGTATGTTTAGAGTTTGATGAATTTATAAAGTATAAATTAGAAACCTTTATAGAAGATGAAACAGACGAATTAGCATTAGAAACCTTTGATGAAAAAAGAAATCGTTTTGTTTATTTATGGGCATTGATTCCTATGACAAGAGCAATTGATACTTTAGTTATTACATTGAAAGATGTTAATAGTCCTATTGGCAAAATATTAAAAGAAATTCATCAAGAAAACCCAGATTTTGTTCAATGGGATTAAAAATACAATGTTTTCATAAAGTTTCGTTTTTATTCTTTAATCATGTCCAAGTGGTATTTAGCACAGTTCCTTTATTTTAGAAAATAAGCAAGTCTTTCCGATATTTTATCAATTGTCAGATTACTTATGGAGTCAGAAAAGTGCTTATGGATAAAAATGTTTTCGAATTGGTTCAAATCATTAATATCCATCTGATTCTTGTTTAGTTTTGAGAATTTACGGAACAACCCAGTTTTTTCATGGATGAACTTAAAGTCATCAATTAAGCCCCAAGCCATAAAAATTAATTTACTAGGATTGTTAATTAAATTATCTAGTTCTATCAAGTGTTTTATATTTAATTCTGAAATAAGAAAGTTTTGAAAGGCTTTATTATTTTTCTTAGACATTCCAGTAGTAGGAAATCCTATCAGCTCGACAAATGCTATTTGACTTGAAAATTTACTTTCTAATTTTAATTTAGAAAAGATAGTGTGATATCTTTTTCCGTCACCTTTATAACCTGGTAATAGAAACGGATGATGTACATTATAGGTCTTCCAAAAACTTATTCCGTCAGTTAGGTAATTCGTTACTAAATTAAATATTGGCATTTCTTCAATATTAATGGCCCAATTAGGATCTCTTCCAACAAATAACACATTAGCTTCTGCAGGATTGGCTCCTTGATGCGCTTTCTTTATATAAAGCCCTTTTAGAAGGCTTGATGGATGAATTTGAAAGCCAGAGTAGCTGACAATTTTATTCATGTCGTTACAGATTTTAATAATTTCTTCACTTTTTCGATATCGCTATTACTTCTCAAAATCCTATCCCTTCTATCGTGGTTAAAATCTGAAAAGGAAATTTCGATTACTTTGATTCCGTTCTTAGGCAAAACATCCAATCGTCTCTGGTCATAAATCTTTCTTTGCTCACCGCGATGTACACCGCTGACTGTAAACAAATCGGGTTTGTCGAAATGTTTGTTGGGTTTGGTATGTTGCTGTTCTTTGTATTCAATTACCAATTTCAAATGCGGATAGTATATATCTACCGGAAGCTTTGCACATTTACCTTGCGCGTTTGGATCACCGAGCAGAAAATCAAAACGATGTTGGCGTAATCCTTCTACTTTTAAAACTTCATTGCATAAGTCTAATACATAATGCTCATCACTGTCGTTTCTACCTTTAGTTATGGACAATTCTGTTTTCTTTGGTTTTGCTTTTATTGCTTTTTGAGTAGGAATGTAGTTGCCACTTCGTTGAAAGAACCAATTGGTATTTGCTGCTTTTCGCTCTGCATATACAAACGGAATTTGATGTAACTCTTTTTTTTCATCCAACCGTCTTAAAACAGCACGGATGGGTAAACCGTTTTTGTTGTCTCTTGGAAATACACCCGCCAAAATAAAATAGGGCATCATATCCTTAGCAGGAATAACGCTTACACTTTTATTAACTTCGAAATACTCTTGAAGTGCTTTATTGATTTGGTTGATTTTTGACATTTATCTCAATTTAAAAAACGTATCCTTTTTATCTATGTAATAAGAAACGAAGCCATTATTTTGACATTCTTCTTCCCACATTACTTGAATTACTTCGCTTCTGTTATAAATGTCATTCATTCCACGTTCCCAACTTTTCCAAACCTTTTGAGGAATCCTCCCTTCATTTTTCCAATAGTACTCTTCAGAACAAAGATTAAAAAAATCATAAATTGTCGCTTTAATTTTAACTCTATCTTCTGGAAGAAACCAATTTGAAAAATCTTCTAGAGTTGAATTACTGAGCAAGTTTAAATTATCGTTTAGTTCATTATAACGCTTGTTGAATTCAGTAAATAATTCTTTCTGCATTTTATGATTAGCTAATTGTGTGTTTTTATAGTTATAAATAATGGTAATTATTAAACCACAACCCCCCAATATACTTGATATAATTACTGCTTCACTCATAATTTTACAAATTATTTATATATCTAAAATCTCAATTTCACTAATTCTGTCAAACTTAAAAGTTCTTTGTTCTTCTCTTTTATGACAATAAGCTGTTAAGTAATTACTATTTAACCTATAATTTTGAATATGCTCTTGATCTAATGCATTAATTGACAATTGAACATCACTAATTGTTCTAATGCTTTCTTCAGCTTCAACTATATTTTCAAAGTATTCTCCGGTTTCAGTATCAACATAATTGTTTCTCCATCCAATACGTGTATATTTCATTCGTATATACTTTTTATAATCTATAGCTGTATTAACAATATTTGAAATCTGTTCAACATTGATTTGGTGACCGGCAATTTGCTGGGTATAGTAATTATCCTTTACTTCTATATTCTCCATATCAGCAATTCTAAAAGTTCTTGAATCATTTTTTACATAACAAAACCCCGAAGTTTCATGTTCGTAAACATAGGTTGGTTGGAACATTGTCTTTTCATTATTGATAGAACATGAAATGAATTTCCCTGTTACTGATGCCATAAAAAGTTTTTGTAATTTATCTAAGCTTTCCGTAGTCGGATTGATAATTTGAATTTCTTCACCCACAACTTGTTCTTCAATGGCTTCGCCTAATTCGGTTTCTTCTATATCAACCAACAGATTATCATTGGAAGTAACTCCAAATCGGTCTATTCCTAAATAGCTTTCTCTGTATTTCACCAAAGACCATTGTTTAGCTTCTTCTTCTGTCCATTGTAATAGTGGTTGAATTTTATTGATGGATTGCAAAGACTCTGGAATAGCATAATTTGAATTAATACTTTTCAAAATATGGGCTACAAATTGACAACAGGCATCAGGTTGATGATGTACTTGTATTTCAGCAAACCGAATGACTATCCAACCTCTATTAATAAAAGCAAGGTTTCTATTTGTATCTGTATATTTATAATGGGTTGGCTTTCTGTTTTCAATATCATTGGTGCCTTCGTATGGCTCATCTATCTCAATATCTACAAATATATTGACACCATTTTTTTCATTAATTAATGAAAAATCTGGCTCATATGGTCTTGTGCTGTTTTTGATTAAAATAAAGCGGTCATCAAAGACTTGGTAATTATTTTTAAAGTGTTTTTCAATGTATTCTTTAAAAACTTCTTCTTTAAAACCTTTTCTGCCGGTTCTTCCTTTTCTAGGGAACTTGATAACACAGTTGGGTTTCGGCATCATTACATAGGGAAAGGACAGCGGCTCCGTTTGGGCAAAAATATTGATAGGTTTATAGCCAATGTATTTCTCCTTAGACTGTTCTTCAATTTCTGGAGCAACAATATCAAGTTTTTTTAAAATAGGCTGCGTTGCCTTCGCAGGTTCAATAATTTCCTTTTTGGTTTCGGTTTGAAAAGGTATTGCAACAGTTTCGTTTTTTGGTTTAGCGACCTCCGTAGGTTTTTCAAATTCTACTTTAACTTCTTTGTTTTCCTTGCTTGGAGTGCTTTTATTGTCTTTAGGTATAGTACTAGAGGTCGTGTCATTTACAACAATTGTCTCCTTCTTCGGTTTGAATAACATATATAATATTATACCTACCATTATAATAAATATTATTATAAGAAATACGGTGTCATTCGATGCGCTATTATCAGCTGCTATAGTTCCTAAAGTATCCTTACTTTCCATAGTATAACTCATTTATTTAACTTTCAACAACTCTTACAAATCATTACAAATGAACTCTCTCCGCAATTTACAGTTTTATCAATAAGACCATCTGCAGCAACTATTTTGGCATGTTCTTTAAAACAATCTTCCCATTCTACATCAGTATTGAAAACCTTATATTTATCCTTCATATCATCAGAATTCAAAAAACCTAAATAAAGTAACACGACAGGTATTCCTTTATTAGCCAACCACCAAGCATGAGCAATACGGTTGGAGAGTTGATAACAAGTCTTTCTTGAGATGGCTACAGCACTAATTTCTTTATTTATACCATTTTTAGCTTCCTCAATAGCTAATGATATTTGTTCATGATTTCTTTTTGTGCCTTCTGATTTAGTATTTATATCATACGGTTTTCCTTTACTTTCTTTTTTCAATTCATCATGATGTGCTTTTGCCTCTACAAGTAGTATACCTCGTTTCCCATTAATAGTACAAGTAGAAATTAAATCCCAATTAGGGGTTCTGTCATTTTTATACAACCACCATTTGGTAACATCTGTTGCTAATTGAGGACTGAAATGCTCTTTCAGGAAGTCTTTCAATTCGGCTTCTTTACAATTATGAAATCCTTCCGGAAGCCAAGAGTCTGTATTGGAAATGTCAGCTCCAACATCTTTCATTAGAATATTAATTTTACTAATGAAGTCTGGCGAGTCTATAAACTCTAGCATACATCTTTTACTTCCTTTATGTTCACTCATTGTCTGTTTATTTTTCCCTTTTTCCAATCAAAGGATTCAAATGCTCCGCCAGTGCAGCCTCAATATCATTTATGCTTTTCGGTTCTTCTATCTTACAGTAATAAAAATTTAACTTTAAGTCTTTTGGTGCCCAATGTTTTAGATGCATGGCGTAATAGGTTTTGCTTCCAAATCCTATGTGTGCCTTTATACGACTATGCACATTATTCAAAATACTTCCAACATATAAAATGTTACTATCATTGTTTTCTATTCCTTTAGGTACTTTAGCAGTAGCTCTTCTGGCATCATTTCCTTCTTCATCTTTATTGTCTTTTGAACGGAATAGATTAATTTTTTCAATCAATGCTGACTTATTGGTATTAGGAGCTAATTCAAAAATGTAGACATAAGATCCTTTTAGGTTTTCCAAAAAGTTTAATTGAGATACTCCAACCTTCAACCCCTTTTTTTGTGGATTGTATTTATCATCTTCAACAATATTTGCAATAGAAAAACTTATTGGACCTTGAATATTCAAAGTGGTTTTTACTTTCTCTAAAAGAGCAATTCTTTCTTCAAGATTTTTTTTTCTGGAGTCAATTACTTTAATAAAGTCTATCATGATATATTTAGTTTCTTATGACTAATTCAAATTGTAATCCTAAAAACTCGTTGATTGGTATTAATTTGTTTGAAAGTCCAGTTGCAGTCATGTCAGAGATAAGTTGTGGAGATGGGTGTCTCCAATTACCACCCCATGTTTTAACTACACCATAATTAATGAATGTATTAGTAGTGTATGGAATTTTAGATAGTAAATGAACATTTGCATTATTACTTGAACCGTGGTGAGGTATCTGAAATAACCAAAAATTTCTCCAGAAATTTTTATATTTATTGTAAAAAGCATTTACATCATCTTCATCTAATATGAAAGAGTCAGATGTTAATAATACATTAGGGAATTCATTGATTTTATAATGTAAATGACAAAATCTACCGTATCTAAGATTATGAGAAATTGGGCTTTCAATTTTCGTAAAAGTATTTAATCCTTCAAATTTTTGAATTTTTGAAATTCCATTTTCAATGGATATATTTCCATTGCAAATTCTATTTAAATAGTTATAAAATGAAAACTTATTTCTATGTAATAAGCATAAAGCTGTAGTATTGAGATCTTCAATATTTGTATTTTTAAAAGCAATGAAATTTAAATCGTCTTTAACTTTTTTAAATATTTTTTTAATTTCTGTTGCTGTTCTAATTGTTTTTATCACATCAGTTATTTCTGCAATAGTTGGATTTTCAGAATCTTTAAATCTTCTTATAAATTTTTGTATGAATAATTTATAAACCTCATCATAAAATTCCTTTTCATCATTACCAATTTGTTTCCTATAAAATAAAAACTCCATAATTGGTAGGAATCCTATTTTTAAAGTAGGTCTATTTGCATCAGATGTTTTTTTTATTTTTTCAATATTTGTGGTTTTCAGTTCATCTATATCTCTACTTTCTAGAGTTGATAAATCTTTTCCAAAGTCAAGGGTTAATTTACCTTCTTTTATTTCTTCTGAAAAATTTTCGTTTTCTGATTCATCATCAGTAAAAAAAGGCTTATCCGGACCAGAATTTATGAATACAATTTCACCTTCATCATCATCTAAAAAAGGTGATAATGTATTAACTGGATCTAAAATTAAGTTTAAAGTAAAAAGTGATAGAGGGTCTTCACCAATAGAGCTACTTTGTTCAATCCATTGTAAGACCAATAGAAATCGTTCTTTGAAATTTAAAAAAGGTGCTATTATCTTTTTTACTTTTCTATTTTCTAATAACTTGTATATATGATTGACATGGTCTTGGTCAAAATGTGAAATAACTAATAAGTCTAATGTTTCATTTTCCGGAAAAACTAATCTATGATATTCTTCAATTTCATCATCACAGTTAACTTTGTTCATACTACCACAGTCAAAAACAAATTTATATTGTTGAGCAGTTTTATTTGGTAGTTCTATATTTATTTGCCCAGAATAAAATAGTCCTTGTCCTACTGGGTGAATTTTAAATTTTTGTTTGAATAATGTCATGTTTAAATATTAATTATTTTCATCATTTAATAGTCGTATCATTTCCGTAGAAAAAACAGCTTTTGCTGATGATTTACAATTTTTGATAATCAAAATAATTTGCTAAATCATTAAAACGCCTGTACAAAATAAATTCTCAAATCTGTTAAGCTCGAAGCCTGATTATTGTTATTTAGTCGTTTTGCAAAAAATTAACCTCAACTTGATACTGTCACAAAGATATACATAGTTCAATATGAATTGACTTACTTTGGTCTATTTCAACAATACAAGTCGACAATCGTCTATTGTACAATTGTCTACTTTGTACGAATTTGGCGAGATGGAAGATATTAAAATTAAGTTTGGTCAACGTGTTAAAGAACTGAGAATAACAAAGGGCTATTCCCAGGAAAAGCTGGCGGAACTCTCGGATTTAGATAGAACTTATATTCCCGGAATTGAGGCAGGGAAGCGGAATGTTTCTCTGGCAGTGGTTGAAAAGATTGCCAAAGCTTTTGACCTCAGTATTTCTCAACTCTTAAACGAACTCTAAATAATTCTATCATATGACCACTAATCCATTACTTGAAGAATTAAAAAAGCTTAGAGAATCTTCAAAATATGCTGTTGCGCAGGGTACTTATTCTAATTTAAACGGGTTTAAAAAGTACTTGCATATTGAACGTGAAGTAGAAAAAAAATTAAAAAACATTATCCTTAAAGCAAGCGAACGTGATGCCTCACAATTACTTCTTGTTTGTGGGAATGTTGGTGATGGGAAATCGCACATCCTATCTCATTTACATGACGAACTTAAAAGTGTCATTACGCTTTTTACTATACACAATGATGCCACCGAGGCTCACAATCCGAATGAATCTTCTAATGAGACACTTTATAAATTGTTGAAGGGATTTAAGGACGATAAGGTAGCTGATTCTAAAGACAAAATTATCTTGGCCATTAACTTGGGTACGCTCAGCAAGTTTATTGAAGAGTATGGTAATGAATTTAGCATTCTAAGAGACTATATAGTCTCTAACAAAATATTAGACACTGATTTGGTTCATGATGATGATTTTGATGTTAAGAGTCATTTTCATCATGTTAATTTTACCGATTACCATATGTATTCTTTGACAGAGCATGGTCCGGTTTCGGATACTATTTCTACGCTTTTAGAAAAAATAGTTACTGACCATGAAGCCAATAGCATTCATAAGGCATATTTGGAATACAAAGCAAGCGTAGCCGATAAGATTTATTGCCCAATTCAATATAATTATGAGTTTCTCTTTGATAAAAATAATAGAGACCTCATTACACAACTTATTATTAAAGCTATTATCAAAGGGAAAGAAATAGTATCCTTAAGAACTTTACTCAATTTTATTCATGATATTCTTGTTCCTATTTCGTTATCGACTATTAGTGGAGAGGATTATTTAAGAAGAATAGAAAAGATGCCTGTTGGAGAATATGTATACAATCTAATTCCTAACTACTTATTTGAACATCCAGAGCTTTCCAGTTTGTTTGATAAAATTGAGAAATTAGATCCTTGTATTCATAGAGATGCAATTACTGATGAAGTATTGTTAACTCTAATTAATTCAGACCATGTTGTTAAAATTTTTTCCAAGTACATCGACAAAAGTTATTTTGAGAGGATTGAGACAAAGCTTGATAAAAGCACTATTTCAAAATCAGATTTATCAAAACTTTTTATGAGGTTGAATTACTTTAGTAATTATTATCAACAAGATTATTTGAAAGAGGCTGATTATGATGAATATTTAGTTTGGCTTTTTCACTACAATAACCATAACAAGGACTACATTAAAAAAATCTACGGACTTGTTGAGCATGCCGCCAAGAATTGGAATGGAGATCCAAAATCAAATGGTAAGGTTATCATCAATGTAGGGAGAAAACAGACGAAGTATAGAGTCTTTAAAGATTTTGAAGTTGTTCCAGATATTAGTTTTACGGCTGGAAAGAATGACACCCTAATCCATAAATTTACCCAAGAGTTTGCTTTAGGATTTAAAGTAGATAATGAAAATGACTCTTTGAAAATCCACGTTGATTTCAGTTTGTATAAAGTACTTAAAATGATATCTCAAGGATATAGGCCTAATAAAAAAGATAATAATAACTATGTCTATTTTGTGAATGCCGTCAATATTTTAATCAACCAGAATAACAATAAGGCCTCTCTTTATATCGATGAGGTTAACATCGGAAAGCCGGTTGATTATAAATTTTCAAAAGATACCTTCAGCGGTTATAAATTTCAGGTGATATGAAGCAAATTTCATTAAATAAGACAGGAGTTGGTGGCTTGGAGCAGCGTTATTTTAAAAGTAAAACTTTTAGCCATGTCACCGGGAACCAAATAAAGCTGTTACCTTTTAAGACCAATCCCAGTGGTGATACTTTTAGTGAAGATTTTAAATCTTTTCAAGGTGTTATTGGTGAGTTATTTAGGATTATTAATAATAAGGCCCAGGTTGAGTTAGGAACCAGTTCGGGATCGTTTAAAATTAATCTTAAAGAGACTATCATAAAAAATGCTATAGCCGAAGTTGAGACCGAGCATGTTCCCGAATTAAAATCTATGCTAAGTAACCTATTTTTTGATGATGATAATGGTCTTATAAAATTCAACATTAAGACACTTTCTTATATGAATTTTATTAATTCAAATAATGCCATCAAAGAAATATCTAAGTTTATTTTTGATATTTTTCTAACGGATGATTTTAATGAAGGAATGTTTGAAGAGGATGAGAATGCTGAAAATCTATTGCATCAATTGATATTACAGTGTTTGTCGGAACTCCCTAAAGGAGCTTTAAAATCAAATGTTTTCAACTATCATAATTTATTCCCTGAGCTTAAAGAGCAGTTTAGTGCAGATTTTGATTTTTTAAGTAAAAACAATTCTTTGCTTCTAAAGCATGTTGAAGATTTTTTTAAGTATTACTACTTCCAATATTTATGTCAGTTGATACTATATTTTAACGATTTCGGTACTGTAATTACTAAAATAAAGCCCATTTATTATACCATGGATTGGGAGACGCTTTCTGAAAGTAGGCTGTCTAGTCATACCATAGGATGGAAGCAATTGAATAGGTATTCGGAGTCTGTTTTTGCCCATGTGAATACTTTGGAATTGTTAAACTATATTACTGTATCAGGAAGCCCTATTGGAGATTATGAGCATATTGGTGCTATTTATGACTCATCGGAGGCTGAAGAACAAGAAAGAATTCTTGGTTGTATTGATGAATTGATAGCTTTTTATACCGAGAATATCACCGTCTTAGATACCGGAAAAAATTGGGAGGATTGTGAACGTCTTTTGGAACTTTCTTTGGTAAACCAAAAGTTTGATAGAGATATTCATAAATCTATTTATGGTCTTTGGTATAAGATCAGATACCAGTTTGAAAACTCTTCGAGAAGTAAGCCTTATAGTGACTATTCAAGATGGTTTTCGCGATTTGGAAAAGTTAATTACACTAAGAATAGAGGTAGATTGGGTAATACCAGTATTTTATCGCAGGAGCTTTTATTGTTCCTTACCAGATTGTGTATTGGCACTGACGATAAAATCAGATTGAAGACCTTGTGGGATAAGTTTAGAGAACGGGGGATTGTTTTTGATGAGACAACCAAATTGGAGATTACCAAATTGTTTGAAAAAATTAATTTAATAGAGAAAAAAAGTGATAGCGGAGATGCACAATACGTCAAGTCAACTATATAAATATGTTTCGAATTTAGTAATCGAATATTTTATAGCTCAGAAAATTCAAGCTGGAGATCGCTTTAATCTTTACCTTGAGGATGAAGAGCATATTGAATGTTTGTATGAAGCTTTAGCGCAAAATTCTATAGTGCCTATAGTTCCATTTTCCTATACCCATCCTGAAGGAGGTGAAAACTATACTACTTTTTGCCTATTAATAGACAACACGAAAGTTATCATAGCCTCAAGTACCTCAGCGTCTGAGGATTATTTTACTATGCTCAGAAATAAGGTAGCCGACCAAAATGACCTCTTTGAAAATACTGCCATTTTGATTCTATTTAGCGGCAAACTGGATAGTTTGTTGGGAGGTAGTGGTAGTTTGATTAAGGAAGGTATGCCCCTTCATCACTTAAGTTTTAAAAGTCAGATTTTACATGATTTAGAACACAGTACTTCGCTGCAAAAATATGAGAAGTCCATTTTAAGAGCGGTATTGGATCGAAAAACCAAAAGCGTCGTTGAGGATAACAATACCATTTTTGACTACGAGCAAGTTATTAACTCTTTGCAAAAAGGAGCTATTGATATACAAGATTACAGATGTTTAGGTCTTTTTCCTCAAGCAGAATTAATTAGTAAACCCGGTGACCTAACCAAAGACTTAGCAGGTAATTTTAGTCTCTATGAGAAGTTTGAGAATATTTTTTTGAATGGGAACCCTGCTGCAGATTTGGAGCAGGATTTGCCTAGTGCAGCATTGGGTAGGCTAATTAAAGAAGACTGGCACGAATTTGACTATTCTCAGCTTGTGCTATGGATGGATAAGGAGCGTAAAAAAACTCCTCCTGTCTTCGAAGGTGTTGAGGGAGACAATTTGCTTCAAACCTTATGGTGTCGTGAGGATGGTGAGTCAGTTTCGAAGAAACGAAATATCAATGTGATTATTTTCAACCCATCTTTGGAACTTCCTTTTAAAGTGATTGTGAAATATGATCAATTTATAAAAAAGGAAGGTCTCAATATTAAGCAAGGCACCAAAAAAAACATAGATGTATCCAATAGTGGAAAAGCCATTGTTGTTGAGTTCAAAACATTTGATGCTGAAGAATTATTTTACTTGATAGAGTATAAAGACCCAGAGACCGATAAACGGTATCTGATTAAGGTTTTGCATTTGCCCTTTAATTCCAATGTTATTTCGCAGTTTGAAGGCACTTTTCAATTGGCTGTGCAAAAATCACATTCCTATCTACAGGTTAAAGAAAGTCAGACTTTAATTTTCAATCCGGATGGGACTGTTATAGTACCTGAAATTCTCAGTTTGGACACTACTTTTAAACTCGGTGAAGACCAACAATTATTATTGAATTATGATAATGCTTTGTCTCAGGAGGATTTGATTCACTTTAAAGTTGATTTATTTGATGTTGTCGTTCCGATAGCCATTAAGACGGATTTTGAATTGCCTAAACCTATTTCCGGGATTGAGGTATGGAAAGAGAAACGAGTACATCTACTTGATTTTAAATATATCAAGGAAGGCAGTATCATTAAATTGTTATTCAAGAATAATGAAAAAACAGTCAGTGGTGATTTCAGACTTAATTTGTTGCAAGAAGAACAGCTGATTAACTCTGATGGCTATTCCTGGTTTTTAGCTGCAGACAATGCAATTTCCACTAATGAGATAGCTTTAAATGATGCTGTAAAGGAGGCTTTTAATAACTATAGGGTCTATTTCACTGATAAGCGGACGCAACCCAGTTTGGTTTATTTGAATGAAGACCTGAAGCATCTGGCTTTGGCTTATGTCAATTGTTTTTTAATTCAATTAGAACAGTTTGAGGAGAACAAACCTTTGACCATTCAACAGAAAAATCTGTTATGGCTTGGTGTTGTTAGGGAGCGAGATGGTGAAGAGAAAATTAAGTTTAGCCCATTACATCCGTTGAATGTTGCTTATCAACTACAATTGAATACGGATTTGGGCCACGAGGATGTTTATAATGCCATTTTGAAAAGATTAAGTCCTTATAATCTAATTCCTTATCTGGAAGGCAAAGCCAACGAGATTTATATACCCATAGAATCAAGTCATTCACCTGAATGGTTGTACTATACTGTCTATTTGAATTCAAAACAGGCAGTACCTAAAAGTTTTGTTACTGAATTGGTTACTGATAAAATAAAGGATTTTACCAGTAATTTTGAATTCCTTTTTGAGCAATCAACCAAATCCCCGTTAAAAATTAATGTAATTAATTTGGGTGACTCTAAAGAAGTTGTTGAAGGCATCTTTGAATACTACCGCAAGTATCTTAATGGTAATCTCACCAGAAGATTGGTTGATTTATTGCCTATTGAAGTGAGTATATATGGCTCTGATAAAATTGTTACAAAATTTGAGGAGCTTACTTTTTATGAGAGTGTTGATGATATTGAAAAACATTTGTATCTAGAGTTAAAAACTAAAAATTTTGAAAAGGAAGACCTATTGAATGTCTTTCTTGAACGTGTAAAATTCTATTCCAAACGAGAGCCGAAAACCGGAGAACGATATGAGTATGCCCATATTACTTTTTACCAGTTTGACGTGACAAAGACCGAGCGTTCCTATGATGAAATGAGTTTGGTTAAGACCGGTATTTCCTTTAACGGACTGATGGCCGATGTTTCATCTACACCAGGTAATGACAATTACAGGACCGGTTTTGGAACCCAAGATTTGCCTGAGAGTCCTTCTGTGTTAACACAGTTAGCTTCTCTATACAATTCATTCGTAAGAGTGGCTTCGAATAATGACCCGTATAGTCGCAATAAAGCCCTGTGTACAACCATTGATTATGACATTAAGAAACAGTTGGAAAAACTGTATAAGGATTCTCAATGGGTTACTTATATAGACCCTAAGGTTGATTTGGACTTTTTTAAGGAGAATAAAGATTTAGTCATTATTCATTATAGTGATCAGTATAATAATTCAAACGGCTATGATGCCATTACTGTTAGTCGAAAAACAAGTCAATATGAATTTGTTGTCAAGGAGTTTTTAGAGCAACACAAAGTTCAGTTTGATGCCGCGAACGATACCATTAATATCATTAATTTTTTTAATGCTATTAATGGAGAGTGGTTGCTTAAGTTAATTAGACAACACAGTCAATTTCCGAGGGAAAAGCTTAGTTTATTGTCAGGAATTAAATCATCCTTGACTTTTTTGCATCATCCTAATATTGTTTGGATTCCTATTTCTTTAGAAGAGATTTTAAGGGTTTCCGGCAATGCCGGATTGAATATGGGTGATGGATTGTTTTCTACGAAAAATTTAGGTGCGATAGGTTCATTTAGCGATGATTTATTGTTTATAGGTTTGGAAAACTTTGAAGGTGAATTGTTGATGCATTTGTATCCCGTGGAGCTAAAAATTGGTGGAATGGGTATAGTGAAAAAAGGAATTGACCAGGGAAGACGTACTGCTCATTTGCTTTATAAGCATTTGAATCAGGGTGGTTTTTTAGCAGAGTTTTATAAAAATTTCTTTGCCAAACTAGCACTTACCAATGCTGAAAAGATGAAACTTTTTCATGTGTGGGATACGCAAGACTGGAATATTGTGACTAAAACCTATCGTAAAGACTTACTTAATAATAATTTCACCATTAGCAATAGGTTAAACAACACTATTGGGACTTTTGGGTTGGTTTATTTTGGGAATGATATTTATATGAGAAAAATAAATGTATCCAATGACTTTATGCGTGTTGATTTGATGGAGGCCGATGGGTATAATTTCCTTGTAAAATCTATTGATGATTTGATTCAGCTTTTCCATTATACTGAAACGACCGTTGATAAGAACTGTTTGTTGATAAACCGTTTTAGGGATGCTAATGCTGCCTTGTTTACTCCTATTGAGTCTATGACTGAAGTCATTGAGTTAGAAGAGGAAACTTATTATACTGAAGATTCACCAATAAGATTAGAGGTTCCTGAAAACATTGAAGATGAAGTCACTGTTATAAGCAATAGTGGAGAAGGAATTGAAATAGAATTTGGTACTGATTTGAATAGCTCAAAAGTTGTTTTTTGGGAACCAAATAATACCAATAAAGTTATGCATACCAATACCGGTATTATTGGTACAATGGGTACAGGAAAAACACAATTTACAAAATCTCTTATTACACAATTGAATGCTCATTCTAATAAAAATATTGGAGATGAAAAATTAGGCATTTTAATTTTTGATTATAAAGGGGATTACATTAAAGAAGACTTTGTAAATAAAACCAATGCAACTGTCTTAAATCCGTTCCATTTGCCTTACAATCCTTTGGCTTTGGATGCTACTGAAACGTCAAAACCAATGTTACCGCTTCATACCGCTAATGATTTAAAGGAGACCATTTCTAATGCTTTTAATTTAGGAAACGTTCAAAAACAACGATTGAGAGATGTTATTGTTGAAGCTTATGAAGACAAAGGCATACAAAAAGCTAACAAAGATTCCTGGACACGAACTCCTCCAACTTTAGGTGATGTTTGTGATATTTATTTAAGTAGCGAAAAAAACTCACAAGACAGTTTGTATGCTGCTATATCTAATCTTTCGGAATTTGAAATATTTGAGCCGGATGCTACTAAAACACAATCGCTTTATTCTTTGATTGAAGGTGTTGTGGTGATTAATTTATCTGGTTATGATGAATCTATCCAAAACTTAATTGTAGCCATAACATTAGATGCTTTTTACACCCAAATGCAACGTCATGGACACAGTGAAATAAAAGCAAATCATCGCCAGATTAAAAAAATGATTTTGGTGGATGAAGCGGATAATTTCTTGAGTAAAAACTTTAATTCTATTCGAAAAATATTAAAAGAAGGTCGCGAATTTGGTGTTGGAACTATACTTTCTACACAGTTTTTGAATCATTTTGCTACTAGTGAGAATGAATACTCTAATTATATTTTGACATGGGTAATTCACCGTGTGAATGAAATTAAAATGAAAGAAGTAGAATCGTTATTTTCATTAGACAACAAATTACAAAAAGAAAATTTGATTAAAACCATTAAAGGATTAGAGAAACACCAAAGCATAGTAAACTTGGCTGGTTCTGACCCGATTTTGATTAAGGATAAGGCTTTTTGGGAGTTGTTGAGTTAGAAATAAACAATAAATTTAAGTCAGCCAGAATACATTTTAATAAAAAAATAACCAAATATATTATGACAATTAAAGAATCAATTTTAAAAAGTTTAGAAGATATTAATAGTCTTGCTAATGCTTCAGAAATTTACAAACATATTGTGAATAAAGGTTATTATGAATTTGGCGCAAAAAAACCAATTGCAATAGTTTCTGCAATGTTGGGAGAATTTATAAAAAATGGTGATTCTAGAATTAAAAGAAGTAAAACTTCTGGTGAAACATATAAATATTATCTCACTAAAATAGAAAAAACTGTATTAATTGATCAACTTGGTTCTGACGTTGACCCAGATAAAATAAAACCAAAAAAGAATGACTATCAAGAGAGAGATTTACATAAACTTTTAAGTAGTTTTTTAAAAAACACTGACACATATTCAAAGACTATTTTTCACGAACAGTCATCAAATTCCAAGGATAATCATCAAAAATGGATTCATCCAGATGTTGTTGGAATTCAATTTTTGAATCTACAATCAAAGATTAATCAAACATTTTTAAAAGCAATTAATAAATTAGATATTTTTAAAATCTCATCTTTTGAAATTAAACGTGAAATTAACTCTGATTATGAATTAAAGAAAACTTTTTTTCAAGCAGTTTCAAATTCAAGTTGGGCAAACTATGGATATCTAGTAGCTTTTGAAATTAGCGATAGTCTGAGTGAAGAAATGGAACGATTAAATCAATCCTTTGGAATAGGAATAATTGAATTAAAAGCTAATCCTTATGAAAGCAAAATATTATTTCCAGCAAAGTATAAAGATTTAGATTTCAAAACAATAGATAAACTATGCAAAATCAATAAAGATTTTGAAAAATTTATTGAACAGATTGAAAAGCTAATGACTGCTAGTGATAAATATTACAAATCAACAGAAAAGGAACTGGATGAATTTTGTGATAGTTATTTTTTAAATGATACTGAAATAGAAGAATATTGCAAAGAAAAATTTATACCTAACAACTAAAACTGCTCTTAAAAATCACTTCTTGTTTAGACAAAAAACATGCAACCAAGAATTTGTATCATAACTAGTTCGTTTGCCTTTTAGTTCTATTTTCAATATGACTAACCCAACATCTTCTAATATATTTTTTATTTCTTCAAATTTATAATATGCATAAAATTTTTCAACTCCACCATATCTAATATCTTTAAATAATTCTGAACCTTTACCTTCTTTTAGAGAAATATAAAGAATTCCATCATTGACTAATATTTTTTGAATCCTTTTTAAAATTAATTCTAATTGAATTTTATTAATATGTAGTAAACTTGCTGAAGCCCAAATACCATCAAATGAATTTTCTTCAAAATCCAAATCTAATATATCCATTACTCTAAAATCAAGTCCTATAAATTCTCTTTTAGCAACTTTAATCATTTCTGAAGACAAATCAATTCCAGTGACATTAAAATTTAGTGTAGAAAAATATTTTGAATGATGTCCAGGACCACAACCCAAATCTAAAATTTTCCCGCCTTTAACTACTTTTTTTGTAAAAACTTCTATTTCTGGTAAGAATTCAAAGCTTGTCACAACCTTATAGTATTCACTTGCAGTTTTGTTGTAACTATTTATAGTTGTCTTTTTTAAATCTTTCATTTCTATTTATTCAACTTTAAGATTTGTGCTTCGATGGAAGAAATTTTATTTTCTAATTCAATAATTTTTTCATTAACCCTGATATTTATCTCGTTAGGAAAAACAAAACCTTCAAAATTATTTTTTTGACCAGACAAATCATCGTTAAAAGCCATTCGAATTGTTACTAAATGTGAAGCTAATAAACTTAACAAAGTCATATCTTGTTCATAAGGTAGGTGCTGATATTCTTGTCTCGGGATATATTCTTTTACAAACTCGACATCGTCACCAATTAAATAACTTTTATCATGAATTAATTTTTCAATTTTTTTCCCAATTTTTATAATTGCTTTAATTAATGAAATATCATTTTTACTTAATTTCAATTTTTGATTCGTATCTGGATAAATTTGTTTTTTATTAAGTAGATATGTTAAAGTTCTAAACGAGGCAGGCTTTCCTTTCTTTAAGATTTTAAATAAGGTCTTACTATTCTCAAGGTGGTGTCTTAATGGTATATAGAATTCATCTAATTTTGTTTCAGATATTTGTTTACTTTGTATTAAGTCAATTCTAGTTGTATTTTTCTTGTTATCTCTTCTAGATATAAAAGTTTGATAAATTGATATAAATGCTGCAATAAAAGATCCAATGCAAGCAATAATTGCTGCATTAACTTCAGGGCTAAAAGAAAGCATAATTGAATTTGTGAAATTTATTATTATCATTTTAATTAGCGAGATGAGTAGGAACAATATATCTTTCAAATTCATTAATAAGTAATTTTCCATATATAACTCTTGAAAAAGCTTCAGCTTCGTATAATGCTCCATTTATCCCTGAATGTGGTCTAGGTTCCGCTGGTAATCCAACGTATTCCATAATTTTATCACCACTTAAATTTGAAAGTTCATTTTTAGTTGGTGGATTTATTTCTTTTTTTAAATGGTCACAGTAAATCAATGTATGCAGGTCAACTTTTCTCCAACCAAATACCCAATCAATATTACATCTCTCTAAAGCTTCATTTAAAAAAAGAATATCAAAATCAACATTCTGACCACATAGAGTTTTGTTATTAATTGGTTTTAACCAATCAATAAAATTTAAAAGTAATTTTTTTAAATCCTGCTTGTTTTGGTCATAAAGTTGAATTTTATCATATCCATTGATTTCAAGAGCTTTACTGTCAACTTCTTCATCTTCAAAGATTCTGCATTTCTGATAGAATCTATTTGATGGATTAAAAAAATCTAAAGCACCTATTTCAAGAATTGAATTTTTATGTGGATTTAATCCTGATGTTTCAATGTCAACGATAACCATTTTAAACTAAATTAACGACATTCCATTATTAATTTTCTCACTTAAAAAATCAAATCCATCAATATTAGAACGCTCATTAACTTCTTGATTTAAAAGTTGTAAACCATCATCTACGTGCATTTTAATGTATCTTCCAATGTCTTTGTCTGTTTTATATAAACCATAATGAATACAAAGCAAACCAAGGTACATATCGTAATACTCACCAAACAGCACCGATTTGGAATATTCTTTTCCACCAGCATCTTTAATATCGTTTAGATCTAATTTTTTATCTTGAGATAAAGAATACGTAAACGCCATTCTTGCAATTACATTTTCAGCTCCTAAACCTAGTTTACGAGTCAACAAAGCAACCACTTCTTTATTTTCTTTACTGGTTTTAATTTGCGTAAACATCTTGCTCTTGTTTTAAATGTGTAAATAATTGGTCTACCGCATACGATTTAAAGCTTGAACCGTTGTTGTGGTTTTCAATAACAAAAACCTTATTCACGTTTGGTTTTAAATAGTCGTATTCCAATTCAGATAATTCTTTTTCCAACAAAGGAAATAATACCACTTGTTCAGAAATGGTAGGATAAAATTCTTTGATAATATTCTTGGAATGGTATTTATCAAACTTCTGTAATGGGCTGTCAATAAAGACTGGGAATTTAATGCCAGATTCGTCAACTAATGCTTTTAACAAAGCAGTAGCATACAATTGTTGTTCTCCTTTAGACAATGAATCTTTATCTAATATTTCATCGTTTTTATCTAATAAATCAATATCCATTACATCATCAACAACGTTTACTCGTACATTGTAAATAAAGTCGCTTTTGTGCATGATTTTTTTCAAACCAAGCATAATGGATTTTTGAAGTGAATACTTCTTATCCTCTTTAATTTTTTGGATAATTGTATTGATTTTTACTAGTAGATTTGCAGTTACTTCGAATTTCTTTTGGTCTGTTTCCTCCAATTTGAAATTCTTTTCGTATTCGGACAATACTTTTCTAGTTGAAGTTAATCTCGTATTTAAACTGTCGAATTCTTCAATCAGTTTTCCTTTATTCAGTGTTAATACTGCGATTTTATCTTCAGCATCTTTCTTCTCCTCGCGTAACTTTTGTGCTAAAGGATTGTCTTTTCTTGCTTCTGCCTGTCTGATTAATTGAAAAACTTTAGAAAGATATATTCTGTTGTTTTTCTCTTCTTGCACTACAGCATTAAACTGGCTTGAAAAAGCTCCTTTGATGTTATTAAAAACTGCATCAAAATTGCGAAATTGTTCTGTTGTATAATCTAAAAGTACTACACCAGAAGTATTAGACTGTTTTATTGTTTCCCTCTCAGATATGGTTTCTTTAAGTGCTTCTTCCACTTTGGCTTTTACTTTGTTCTCCAAGTTTAAAGCCTCTAATTTTTTTAATAAAATAGATGAAAATGCATTTAATTCTTCAATTAATACTTCTTTGTCAACAGAATTGCTATTTTCATTTTGCTCAAATTCTAATTGTTCTTTAAGCTGAACTAATTTTTTACCACCTATAACTAATGGAGCAATGTCCATTAGTTTTTTCAGTTTGTTTTTAATTTCGGTAGATTCTTGTTTCAATTGGTCTCTCTCAGACTTCATTTTCTGAAGTTCTTCGAGGGTAATTCCATTTCCTTCACGAATTAACTTTTCTTGAATACTATCACTGTTTATTTTGTGATTTAAAATTTCACGATCAATATTGGCTTGCTTTTCTTGATTGAAATCAATTAATTCAATTAGCTCAGCTTCAGTATCAGTTAGTTCAAACAGTTTGGTTTGCTCCACTTGTGAAGCACCATTTCTGCGAAGTTTAGTTAATAAGGTTTCTAGATTCTTTTTTAAATCTTCATACTTCTTAATTCCTAAAACTTCTGAATAAGCTTTACTTAAATTTTTTAACTCAGCTTTTGATTTTGCTTCTGCAAGAGAAACTATTTTTTCAGCATCAAAAAAGAAAAATTTAGCAATTTCACGAGGTAATATAAAATCATTAATAAAAACTTCAAAACCAACTTCTTTGGTTAATTCATTTTCAAGTCCATCGATTTTAATGCTTAATTCTTCTAAATCGGTTTTAAGATTATAGGATCTTTTAATTACAACAGACCTGCAAGGAATTGAAGGAATTAGAATATCTTTTAATTCAATTTCAATCGAAAATACAGGATTAGTATTTCCGTTATTCTCATAATCAGTTTTAACTTCTCTATTTAAAAGTGTCTTGATAAACTTATCATAACCACCAGCATTCTTAATGTCTTTTTTGTATTTATCTTCTACTTCGCTCATCATTTTTCCGTAGAATACCCAAATAAGAGAAGTCAAAAAAGTAGTCTTTCCAAAACCATTCTTACCAGCAATGATACTAATGTTTTTAGATGCATTTGGAGCGAAAAGAATTTCATTTTCTCCTTTGTAAATTCTGAAATTCTGGAATTTTATTTTGTTTATTTTCATAGTCCATTCTCATTTACAAAACTTTCAATTCTTTTCTCAACATCATTGTGAAGACCGTATTTAGTTATCATCAATGTTTTGGTTTCTTGTAAAGCAATTAAATTATCAATTAAATGATAATATCCTGGCTCTTCTTCGCATACTTCACGTAAAATTCTGCGTTCTGTATCATCAAGCGATTTGATGTTGTTGGTACTAATTTCTTTATTGTAAATTTCTTTGTATAAGTCACCAACAGTGTGGTCAAAATAACCATCTCTATTCCAAGTTACTTGAATGGCAATTAGCTCTTGATTGTTTATTAAAGTTATGTGTGGTCGCTCTATTTGAATTTCTCTTTGAACTAACAATAAATCTTTAAGTATTTGATATCGATATTCAACTGTGTAATTTCCGTTAAAAGTTCCATCTTCTCTAACTGCTTCCTGACCATTCCTTCTAGTGTCAGAACGATTTTCAGATATGTTTCTACCTTCAACCAATCTATTTCTAAAAGCTAATAAAGGTTCCATCCAGTTTTGACCATTATTCACTAATGATGACATTGATTTGTCGTTTTTTACAACAGTACAAGTCCAACAGCCAAAACGACTTTGTCCACATGAATTGTGTTCTTTGTTTACCACAACTGTAGGACATTCGTAATCATCAGCACTAGCATCAGCATATATTTTGAAAAGAATAGAATTATCAAAACCCCAAGGTGATTTTACCGTATTGATAATATACCAAATCTCATCTACAATCATTTCTTTGATTGGAGCATAAACATATGTATTTACAGTTGTTTGATGTTTAGATAATCTACTTCCGGTAACTTCGTGTTTTCTAATAGATCGCTCTCTTGTAGCGCTTTCATCATAACGAGTTCCTAATAAAACTATAGCCTCTCCTTTTTCATCTATTTGTTCCACTAAAAAGTTTGAAGTAGGTCTTATTTTTAATTTATCTGTACACCATCTGAAGGCATTATTAGGTACTGGATATCCTTTTCCAATTACATTAGTCCAAAAAGTTTCCTCTAATTTAGGAGTAGTTTTTTGAACAAATATTGGTAGGTCTTGGTCTCTTGCGGATTCTGTTATCTTGGCTAAAACATCTTCTACATAATTAGAAATTATAGGGTTCTCAACCATTGTATCATTACAGACTACATATACCTTCCTTTTTAATTGGAAAGGGAATGGTAAATCTTTTCTAATTCTTTGAAGAGCAATCCAAACTAGCATTAATAAAACTGTTGAGTCTTTTCCACCACTAAAACCTATTATCCATGGCCGGTCTGACTTATCAGCATAAGCATATTGATCTATAATCTCAGCTATTATTCCTTCGACCTTTTTATTTTTTATTGGAATCATTATATAATTTTAGATTTTATAAAAATAAATTTTTATTATTTATTTTATGCAAAATTAATTTATAATTATTCAAAACTTATTAATAAGTTTTGAATAGTTTATCATTATTAAATAATTGTCATTTAGCTATATTTACATGTAAATGTAGCATCAACGTTTATCCTTTGAATTTGGGCTAAATCCAATCACGTTAAACATATTCCTCATCCGAGAACGCAGCCGGTTACCATACAAATTTTCAATTTCTGATGCTGATAAGTTAGTTGTTACGTGGGTTATGGAATTGTTTTCTACAAAATGTTCGTAACGGCTGATGAGTACCTCAGCCATAACGTTGCATTCATTGCCAAAGTGTTTGATTTGTTGTTCGGCACCCAAATCATCAAAGCAATAACCGGTCAATCGCATTTGATTGTTTATTTTATGAGTGTATGGGTTGAGTGCTTCGTAACCGTGTTTGGCAAACTCAAATGATATCTCTCTGCAGGTTTTTATTTTATAGTCGGATTTATAGTTTGAGAATTGTCTGATGAGGTGCATAATTGATGTTTTTCCGCAGCCAATTGGTCCTGATAACAAAATGCCTTTGGAAAGATTGATTTCTTGTTTTAGTGCTGCTTCGTGGTCTTTAATCATATAGATTAAGAGTTTATAGATGGTTGGGATGTCTATTGGATTGATTTTAAATGATTGGCCGTATAATGTTTTGCCCTGGAATTCTAAGAAGTCTAGACATTTGTTGAAATCATAAACTTTGATATCGTCTTCGATACTGTATGTGTCTGTGATCGTTTTACAAAGGTTCGCCATAATTTTTATGATTTGGAGTATTTAGATGGTTGGCTTGTGGTTGATTGTTTTTTGGCTTGAACTTTACGGTGTTGAGTATCCAGTTTCTTGCAGATGCTTTCCAATCTTTCATTTTGGAATTGCCACCCACAAGCCAACCTTTACTAGTGTAATAATTATAAAACTTCTCTGCTTCTTGAATGGTGCCGTTTTTTTCAATGAAATACTTTTGAACCTCTTCAAAGATTGGCGGAATGTCATCGGGATTGTACCTTTTTTTTTCGGGCAACTTTTTTTTTGGAGATCCTTCGGCAACGCTCAGGATGACAAAATCAGGTTGAAAATTTAATTTTTCAATTTGTTGTGATTGATTGTTTATATCGTTTATACTGTTTGAAATGTTTGTATTGTTTGTATCTATATATACCTGTTCATTACTAGTACAGTGCTTGTTCACTTCTTGTTCGACTAGCTGTTCATTTTTTAATTTATTTGCCATTTTCTTGGTCATGGGTTTGGTGTAATAATCAAGGTTGATTATTTCTACGGTGCTTCCCTTGTATGGATTGAAAGATGGCTTGTAAATGATGTATCCTTTTTCGGTTAGTTCTTTTATGCATTTGTGGTAGGTTGCCTTAGAACTTATTTTGCTAATTCTCATCAACTCGTCACGCGTGATGCTGATGGGATTTATAAATCGGTTTAAGTTCCATGCTTGAAACATGGCGATGTATAGACTTATGTGTGTTGGATTGAAATCGAAATCATAGGTTACTTTTTCGAAGAAACCGGTGAGGTGTTTTATATAGTTCATTTTAGTTGACAGTTTTCGGTTAACGGTTTTTGGAAGTAGTTTTACAGTCACATACTTCGCAAGTGCCGTTGCAGGTGTCGTTGATTGGTTCCATTTTATTTCTCCAACATTTTTTTTATGTCATCGTATTTGTAGTAAAGGGTGCCGCCGACACGCTTGTAATTTAGGATGCTTTTTACTCGTAGGTTTTGTAGTGTACCTGGAGAGATTTTTAATAATTGGCGAACTTCGGCGGATTTTAACCATTGAGCTGGCTGTTCTTGTGCGCTCGGTAAACTTTTGAATTCGTGTAGAAGTATGTTTCCGAAATTGAGAAGATCTCTTTTGGTTACATTTTGATGACTTAGTAGTTCGATGTTTTCTACTTCTGGGAATAGTTCTTTAGGATGTAAACTCATTTTGTATCGTTTTAGGATTTATTACCACAAAACAATAGGATTTGATTCTGTTTTATTCACAAGTTGTGAGTAGGTTGTGTACGATTGTATAAAAAAAACCAAGTCATTGACTTGGTTTTAGTGATTACTCTTCTTGTGATAATTTTTGGTTGAGGTTATCCGAAAGGGATTGTATGAATCTGGTTTTATTAGTTTTTCGCCGTTTGATATCAACATAGTATCGGTAAATATTATCTTCAAAATCAATATTAAGTGTTTTACAAAATTGCTTTGCCACTTCTTTTAAATCTACATCACCGTGGTTGATTACTTTTTGATGGTGTAAAGCATAAATAAGTTCTAATAATTCAAATTTAGTTCCTGTCCATTGGAGGTCAGAAGTGCTACTATTGTTATTGTCTTTGGGAGCATTTTCCAATTTATCGAGCTCCGATTCTAAATAGTGTATTATTTGTTCTTTGGCTAAGAGCTCCGCAAGAAAAAACTCCATTTTTGTAGTAATTCGCTCATCACAAAATAAAAACTGGTATTGATCATGAATCGTAGTGATGTTATTCTTTCTCAAAAAATATTCCTGGTCCCGATGCGTTGATTCGCTTCGATAATATTTGTAAAAGTAATCGTGACTTTTTGGGATTTGAGAGTGTTTTAGAATTAGCTTTTTGTAATAGTCTGGAATAGCTTTTTTAGAATGGGGTAATTTTAAAGCAATTTCTAATTGAAATTTAGACACTATGATTTTGGCCAACAGCTGCGATTTGAAGTTTTTGAAAAAATGAATTTCTTCTTTTTCGCATTCAAACTGATGATTCCGGAGCCATGAGTTTACTTCTGTTGCTTTTTGCTCGAGATAGTTTTTAGCAGTTGTAAATTTGTGAATAATGGGTTTGGATTGTTGGTTGATAGTATGCAATTCGGTTTCAATTTCATACAATAGTTTTGAGTAGGTTTGGCGCATAAAATTTAAAAATGGTTTATAATGGATATCAAAATAAACCATTTTTTATCAAATTATTTGTAAAAATTATCTTAAATTTTTAATGACTTCATCGATTTTTAACTTACTACTTTTGCCTTACACTTTGCGTTTGTTCTTGTTTTATAGAAAATTTACTTTTTAATAGCATCATGTCATCACTCACTTTTTTATCCAACACTTTTGCATAATGCTGAGTGGTCTTTAGGTTTGTATGCCCTAACATTTTGCTTACGGTTTCGATTGGAACGCCATTGGAGAGTGTTACAGTGGTCGCAAAAGTATGTCGGGCTATGTGGAAAGTAAGCTCTTTATTTATTTTGCATACGTCAGCTATTTCTTTGAGGTAGGCATTCATTTTCTGGTTGCTTAAAATTGGAAGTAATCGGTTTTCATTTTTGCAAACAGGATGGTCCGCATACTTGCTGATGATTTCTTGTGCCATAGGCAGTAATGGAATTTTGGAAGCAGTGTCTGTTTTTTGCCGGTTTTTGAAAATCCATTTGTCGCCATCGATACCCAACGCCACATTTTCGGCTTTTAATTGTTGGACATCGATATAAGCCAATCCAGTAAAGCAGCTAAAAATGAATATATCGCGCACGAGCTCCAAACGTTCAGAAATGAATTCTTTTTTCATGATATCCTCTATTTCTTTTTCGGTTAGGAATCCGCGAACGACTTCTTTAATTTTGGATTTGTAGTTGATGAATGGGTCTTTGTTTAGCCAACTGTTGGCCAAACATAGGTTGATTATCTTGTGGAAGTTTTTGATGTATTTCACAGCAGTATTGTTGGCGCACTTTCTAACGCTGCGCAAATAGAATTCATACTCCATTATAAAAGCGTAATCAATCTTTTCGATATTGATATCGGTGAGGTTGTATTTCCAAAGTAAGAAGTCTTTGGTGTGCTTGAGTGAAGTTTGATAGCGCTCTAAAGTTCCGGGAGCGTATTCTTGTCCGAGCAACTCTTTAATTTTACGGTTGTGCTCTTCGAAAATTGGAATGATCGTGCGTTCTCGCATTCGTTTACCTTGGTATTCGTTTTTGAAACTTTCATAGGTGATTTCCACCTGGTTCATAAACAGTTTTTTTTCGGTTTCGTAAACGGTAGCTCTCATCATGTCAAGCCGACCGTTTATTATACGAGCTTCCTCGGTGTGGCCTTTCATTTTAGCCGCTTCTGCGGACCATTTGCTTTCATGGACATACAATCCAGTGCTAACGTCAAAGCGTTGACAGTTGATACTTAAACGTTGATAAATTGGCACTTGACCTTTGGCGTTGACTTTAGATTTTCTTAAATAATAAAGTACTGTGATTTTTGTTTTCATTTTAGGTAACCTTTAAATTGATAATTAATTTAGTTTAATCGTCAATACAAGTCAAGATGTTCATTCTGTGAACAGCTATTTTACTAGGTTTTTGCTAAAATTTGGTGCACCGGTTTTTCTCCTTTTGTGAAAGTGCACCGAATGTGCACCTCGAATATGAGAAATAATGAATAATCTGGTTATTCGGTGAAAATAAAAAACCCTTTAAACGTTGAGGTTTTAAAGGGTTTTAGTTCATTTTGATAAAATGAGTTGCGGAGAAAGAGGGATTCGAACCCCCGGACCTGTTACAGTCAACAGTTTTCAAGACTGCCGCATTCGACCGCTCTGCCATTTCTCCAATAAATACATTCCTTTTGTGAATGCGAGTGCAAATATAGTAACCTTTTTTAGTTTTCCAAAAACTATTTATACAAAAAAAAGATTAATTTATGCATTAAGCAGTAACTTATTCATTATCTATACTTTGAATCCTATTTAATGCAAATAACTAATTTGTGTTTTAAAAAAAATCCACTTTTCAGTGGATTTTTTTTATTTAGCTTCTTCTTTATTAGCACAACACGATTTTTTTCCTCCTGCTGCACAAGCTTTTTTCTCTTCTTTTGAGCAAGCTGCTGCTTTTTCTGTTTTAGCGGCTTTCTTTTTTGCTTTTGTTGTTTCTTGAGCGTTAGCGTTGAATGATACTAATAACACTGCAACAGCCATAATTGAAATTACTTTTTTCATTTTTTAATTTTTTGATTGTTAAACTTCTATTTTGTAGTATCAAAAATAGATTTTTACCCAATTACTCCTATTTATTTAACACAATGTTATTAGTTAAAATTATTTAAGTGTCGATGGGCAAACATAATTTGTGGTTTTGATTGCTGTCTTTTTTATAGCATTAAATCCCCCTAACACATTTATTACATTGTGATAGCCACGTGATTTTAAAATAGAAGCCGCAATCATTGAACGATAACCTCCAGCGCAATGCAAATAAAAATCTTCCTCTTTAGGAAATTCAGATAAATGATTGTTTATAAAATCCAAGGGCGTTGACGGAACATCTAAAATATGTTCGGCACTGTATTCTCCTGGTTTTCTTACATCGAATACGGGTGCTTTTTTTTCTATTTTTGTTTCTAATTCTTCAGCGGTTACAGAGGTAATTGTATCAAATTCATATCCAGCATTTTTCCATGAATCAAATCCGCCGGCCAAGTAACCAATTGTATTGTCATACCCTACTCTAGCCAGACGTTTGATGGTCTCTTCTTCTTTACCAACTGGAGTTACTAAAATAATGGGTTGTTTATTGTCTAAAATCAATGCACCAACCCACGGAGCAAAGCCTCCATTTATTCCAATAAAAATAGATTTCGGAATATGTCCTTTTCCAAAATCATCTTCGTGACGGACATCCAAAATCAAAGCGTCAGTTTCGTTGGCCACCAATTCGAATGTTTTAGCATCATACGCTTTCGCCTGTGTAATGATATCTTCTACATTAACATAGCCTTCTTTATTCAATTTTACATTCATCGGAAAATAAGCAGGAGGTGGCAATAAACCATTAGTCACTTCTTTTACAAACTCATCTTTTGTCATATCGGCACGAAGCGCATAATTGTTTGCTTTTTGATCGCCAATACTTCCTACCGTTTCTTTACTTAAGTTTTTTCCGCAAGCACTTCCTGCACCATGAGCCGGATAGACAATCACATCAGCCGCCAACGTCATTACTTTAGTTCTTAAACTATCAAATAAAATTCCGGCTAAATCTTCTTGAGTCATATCAGCTGCTTTTTGAGCTAAATCGGGACGACCCACATCTCCTAAAAACAAAGTATCTCCGCTAAAAAGCGCGTAGTCTTTTCCGTTTTCTTCTTTTAATAAATAGCACGAACTTTCCATGGTATGACCTGGAGTGTGGAGGCACGTAATCGTAATTTCTCCCAATTGAAAAACTTCGCCATCTTTAGCAACATGCGCTTTAAAAGTCGGATTGGCATTGGGACCGAATACAATTGGAGCACCTGTTTTTTCAGCTAAAGTAACATGTCCGCTTACAAAATCAGCATGAAAATGCGTTTCAAATATGTATTTGATTTTACCGCTATTAGCATTGGCTTTATCGATATACGGTTGCACTTCCCGCAAAGGGTCGATGATGGCTACTTCGCCATTGCTTTCTATATAGTAAGCACCTTGTGCTAAACATCCGGTATAAATTTGTTCAATGATCATAACTGTAATTTTTGAGTAACAAAATTAATGTCTTTAACTTAAACTAATTGTATTTCTATATTTTTTTTAACTTTTTAATTCAATACAATTTCTTTTATAATGATGTAAATCCCCATTAATAGTACCATCCAGCCAAAACCCGTTTTGAGTTTTTCACCTGAAACTACTTTTGAAATGGCATTCCCAATAATAATTCCGATGATAGCAAAACCTGTAAACAGGAAAAGAAATTGCCAATCGATAATCTGATCGGGACGAATATCGCCCAAAAATCCTATCAAAGATTGTGTTGCCACAATAAACAATGACGTTCCGACTGCAATTTTCATTGGCGTTTTGGCTAAAAAAATCAAGGCCGGAATAATCAGAAACCCACCTCCTGCTCCAACAAAACCAGCTATAAATCCAATGAAGAATCCGTTAAAAATGATTTTAAAATAATTTATAGGTGCTGATGTTGTAGTACTTTCCTCCTTTATTGGTTTTATCATTCGGATGGATGCAATAATCATCACAACGGCAAAAACCAACATAATAAATGTGGGTTTATGAAGTGTAAGTCCGGCGAAGTAAAAAACTTCTTCCGGAATTTTCGGAACAATAATCCTTCTAGTTATAAACACCGCAATAATGGTCGGAATTCCGAACAACAGCACTTTCTTATAATCGACCAATTTGTTTTTTGCCTTTTGAAAACCACCAACTAATGCCGTGGCGCCTACTATAAAAAGAGAATAGGCAGTTGCTAAAACCGGTTCAATCCCCATTACATAGACTAAAATCGGTACCGAAAGTATCGATCCTCCGCTCCCCATTAAACCCAATGTGATTCCGACTACAACAGCGAGACTGTATCCTATGATTTGATAGAACTCCATTATCGTTTTAAGGCTTTTTCATACATTTCAATCCAATCTTGGATAGTAATTTTAGTAAGCAATTCTGAAATTAAATCGTATGGAATATCATCCATTTTCTTAAAACGAATGCAACTTTTTCCCATATCCAATTTTGATTTACAATGTTTTGGATATTCGGCAACAAACCAATCGTGCAGTTTTTTATCGCTGTAAATTCCCATGTGATAAATGTTAATTGAGTTTTTCTGTGAAGCCATGGCATAAAATCCCAATGGCATTTTTGGATCACAATGATAGCCATTTGGATAAATAGAATGTGAAACAACATAACCTAACATTCCACAATATATAACCTCCTGAAAACCTTTTGATAAAGTATCAATTGCAATCTTGCGCAATTTTTCCATGACTACTTTTCGATCTTGTGGTAATTCAGCAATATATTGTTCGGGAGTTACTGCCTTTGACTGCATACTGAAATGAAATTAAGATAAATAGTATTTAAGCAAAAGTAATAATAAAAAAATTTAATTAGCTTTACAACTGAAATACTATTTGCTAATTTATGTCAAAGAATCCCATTCGTAAAGATAAGACATGTTTGAACTGTAATCATGTTGTTGATTTGCGCTATTGTCCGAATTGCGGTCAAGAAAATACCGATACGCGTAAAACGTTTCATCATTTGTTTATTCATTTTTTTGAAGATTTAACACATTATGAAAATGCTTTTTGGAAAACCATTCGAAATTTAATATTCAAACCCTCATCGCTAACCAAAGAATACCTCTCGGGAAAACGCTTGTCGTATTTGGCGCCAGTGCGGTTGTATATTTTTATCAGTATTGTGACTTTCTTTTTGATTGCTGTAATTCCGACGAAAGACAATGAATTTGACCTTGTAAAAGTAAAAAAAACCGAAAAAAAGGAATCAAAAAGAGTTCAAACTAATTTCAATAATAAGTTTGAAGAAATGCAAGTTAAAGATTCGATAAAAAAGGATTCCATTGGAAGATTAAAAATTGATCAGCTTCAGGAAAAAGGAGTCATAACGGTCAAACAAGCCGATTCAATGAAGAAAGCCATAGTGAATGCTAAAAAAGATGAAATCGATAACGACGCCTTTACTTTTGGATATAGGTCTGTTGAAGAAATGGATTCGGTAATAAAAGCTAGTCCAAACAAAATAAGTGATTTTGAATATTGGTTGAGTAAGAAAACCATTGCTATTAATAATAAATACACTGGCGATGAACTAATAGCAAAATTCACTGAAGAGGCCGAACGTAATTTTCCAAAAACCTTATTCATTTACATGCCTTTGTTTGCTTTCGTTCTTTGGCTGCTGCACAACAAAAAACGTTGGTATTATTTTGATCATGGCATTTTCACCTTGCATTACTTTTCCTTCTTATTGCTCGTTTCTTTACTACTTTTTTTAACGAATGCAGTACTTTCCTATTGTGGTGATTTTGGATTGATTACAATTGTAAAAGTCCTATTCAACGCGGTTGGATACGTTTGGATGGTCTATTACTTTTTTCCTGCACATCATCGATTTTATGGCGAATCCCGCATGCTGTCTTTTGTAAAAAGTTGCTTCATTTATTTCATTAATTTGATCCTGTTTACCATAATCTTAACGTTATTCTTTCTCTATACCTTTATTAATTTACATTAATGCAATCATGAAAAAAATCATTTCCTATTTATTATTAGCCATATTGTTAGTCAATTGTTCGAGTAACAAAACGACGAATACAAATGTAGATGTCCAAAAATATGTCAATTCTATCACTGCAAACGAACTAAAAACACACTTAACCATTGTGGCTTCTGATGAAATGGAAGGTCGCGATACCGGAAGTCAAGGTCAGAAAAAAGCAGGTAAATACCTTATCAGCCAATATGAAAAAAATGGTGTTTCGTTTCCGAAAGGTGCTAAAGGTTATTATCAACCCATTCCAGCGGCCTACTTAAATGCACAATACAATGAAAACTTACCCGATTCCGAAAACATTTGGGCGTTTATTGAAGGAAGTGAACATCCTGAAGAAATTGTAGTAATATCGGCGCATTACGATCATATTGGCGTAAAAAACGGTGAAGTCTATAACGGTGCCGATGATGATGGCTCGGGAACTGTAGGTTTGCTCGAAATTGCTCAAGCTTTTCAACAAGCTAAAAACGAAGGCCACGGACCGAAACGCTCGATTTTAATTCTGCATGTAACAGGTGAAGAGCACGGTTTACATGGCTCTCGATTTTATTCTGAAAACCCATTGTTTCCAATCAAAAATACAGTGGCTGATGTCAATATTGATATGATTGGAAGAAGAGATGATTTCCATAAAGACACCAACAATTATGTGTATGTAATTGGCTCGGATTATCTTTCGACAGATTTATTCAACATCTGTGAAAAAGCAAATAAAGACTACGTTCATATTGATTTGGATTATAAATTCAACGACCGTAAAGACCCGAATCGTTTTTACTACCGTTCGGATCATTACAATTTTGCGAAGAATGGAATTCCTTCAGTTTTCTTATTTAACGGAGTGCATGCCGATTACCACAAAGCTACCGATGAAGTGGACAAAATTGAATTTGATGCTTTAGCCAAAAGAGCGCAATTGGCGTTTGCTATAGCTTGGGAAATTGCCAATAGAGAAAAGCGAATTGTAGTAGATAAGGATGGAAATTAATTAACATTTCAGTGGTAGAATAGCTGCTATAAATCGTTAACTTTGATAAAAAATTACATGAAAAAAATTACACTTTATTCTATTGTAGCTTTTGGACTTATTTTAGGATGTAAATCCAGTTCTTCATCCAAAACTAATGTGTTGGCGATTACATTAGAACCAAGAAGCAATAGCGCCGTTACAGGAACTGCAACCTTCTCAGAAGAAAATGGCTTCGTCACTTTTGAAGCAAAATTATCCGGATTAAAGCCTGGTGTTCACGCCATTCACATTCATGAAAAAGCGGATTGCTCGGCTGGTGATGCAACTTCGGCAGGTGGACATTGGAATCCCACTTTTAAAAAACACGGAAAATGGACTGATGCGGAACACCATAAAGGCGATATTGGCAACTTTACTGCTGATGCTAATGGAAACGGGATTATCACTTTAAAAACCGATGAATGGTGTATTGGCTGCGGAGATACTACTAAAGATATTCTGGGAAAAGGATTAATAGTTCATGATAAACCCGACGATTTCACTACGCAACCAACAGGTAACGCTGGTGCAAGAGTAGCTTGTTCAGCAATCATAAAATAGTTTTTTAGTTTGGAAGATAAAGAACTTTTCTATTTTAAAAACGCTCAAGAATGGCGGGAATGGTTGCACGAAAACCATCATTCATCCAAAGGAGTTCATTTGATTTTTTATCGCGTAGGCAGCTCATTTGAAAGCATGCGTTGGGAAGATGCTGTACAAGTTGCGATTTGCTACGGCTGGATTGATTCGACCGTTCGAAAAATAGACGATGAACGTCGAAAGCAAATGTTTACGCCACGAAAAGACAAAAGTGTTTGGAGTAAACTGAACAAAACCTATATTGAAAAACTCATCCAAGACAATTTAATGCACGAAAGTGGTTTGCGAAAAATTGAAACCGCCAAACAAAATGGTTCTTGGGAATCACTTGATGCTGTGGAAAATTTGGAAATCCCACATGATTTAGAATTGGCTTTCCAACATAATAAAATGGCTTTTGAGAATTACACTAACTTTAGTCCATCGTATCGGAAGAGTTATTTGTACTGGCTTAACCAAGCCAAACGTGAGGAAACAAGGAACAATCGAATTATAGAAATCATCAAGCTTTGTGAACAAAATGTAAAGTCGAGACCTTAAATATCCACAATGTTGTCATTCCGACGAAGGAGGACACGAGCAAAGCGAACCAGCGAAGCAATCTCATCAAGTGATTCAGATTATGAGATTCCTCCTTCGTCGGAATGACAAACTCAATTAAAAAAGTGAATTTTAACTTTACAACCACAAAAACTTAAACTTTAATTATTCCCAAATAACACAAAAAATCATAGCTTTGCAACTTGATTTTGAGTTATGATAAACCCATCGGCAAACGGCTGGATAGACAAATATTTTGCAGACCAAAAAACAGCATTCGATTATAATGCTGTGGATAGTTTGTCATTGTACCTCAACATAAGAAAAACCGGCTTCATTTACGGACATATTATTTCCGTTAACAGTAATTCTCATATAAACATTGACAACTGGAAACCCGAAGAGATTTCCAAAACAGCTTTGCTCAGTACTTTATTTGATGTTTTTTGCTTTACATCCAAAACGGCAATTCCAGAAAAATTTATCGAAAAAGCAGTGGCATTTTACAATGAAATGAATCCGAAAGGGTTTGATTTTTTGAATAAAATTATTGCTACGTCATTGAGTTCCAAACTCGAAAGCATAATTGATGAACGGGTACAAACAAACAAGGATATCATAAGCAAGAATTTTTCACATATTGTTACTAATGCCTTGTTATTTGTAGATGTATTGGCTTTTCGTCATTATTTATTGGAAGGTAAAATTCCGGATAAATATTTAAAACGCATCGAAGAAACGATTATGAGTTTGGTTTCACTTGCGTTGCAAATTAAAACTGTAAAATCGCAACACGATGATTTACTGATTAAATTGTTTGAAGCTTCCGTACGATATACCAAATTTTCTAAAATTAGTGTTCAAAATATGGAGGCACTACCATTGGATTATTTTACTGATGCATGGGAAAAATATTACTTACTTGATTTAACTGGACTTACTTTATGGAGTGACGATGTAGTCGAAAATGAAGAGATTTACTTTTTACACAAATTAGCCGAAGCAATGAAAGTAACTGATTCTTTTATTGACGTAAGTGTTGCAAGTACCAATGAATTTATTTCGACACACAAAAGTAAAATTCAATACTTCAATTATTCGAATCCTGTAAAGCATTTTTACGAACAAACGACAAGTGGTGTTGTTTTGCTTATCAATAGAAATAAAAAACGATTGACTAAGGAAATATCAGAAAGCAAAGAATTAATGCAACTATTGGCAAAATCGACCAATAAAGATTTGTCGAAAGACGAAAAAAAGAAAGTAAAAAAACAGTTACTAGACATTTGCAAAAGCGTTCCGTCGTTGACTATTTTTTTACTTCCAGGTGGCGCATTACTGCTACCAATTTTAATAAAATTTATTCCTCAATTATTGCCTTCGGCTTTTAATGAGAATTTAGAGGATTAAAATTTTAGTTGATAAACCGTATCCAAATCGACATCCGAACTGAGATTGACATTCAAATCGGTTACATAACCCGAATTCAAACCGTAAGCCCAACCGTGTAATGTTAATTCGTGACCTGCTTTCCAAGCCGATTGAACGATGGATGTTTTTGCCAAATCGAAAACTTGTTCTTTAACATTGAGTTCTACGAAAGCGTTAAAACGTTTGTCTTCATCTATTATCGAATCGAGATAATGATTATGCAATCGATAAACATCTTTAATGTGACGAATCCAATTGTCGATGATTCCGATAGAATCGTTACCCATTGCCGCTTTGATTCCACCACAACCGTAATGCCCACACACAATTACGTGTTTCACTTTTAGCACATTTACGGCGTAATCAAGAACACTCAACATGTTCATATCGGAGTGAATTACCATGTTGGCAATGTTTCTGTGGACAAAAACTTCTCCGGGTTTGGCACCGATTATTTCGTTGGCGGGAACTCGACTATCCGAACATCCAATCCACAAAAGTGGCGGATTTTGTCCTTTGGATAAATCTTTAAAATATTCGGGATCGATGGCTACTTGTGCTTCCACCCATTTTTTATTATTGTCTATTATTTTTTTATAAAAATCGCTCATTTATTTAAATTCTATTCAAAGGATAAAACTACTCTTTTTATTAATACAAAAAAAAGAGAGTGTTAAAAAACACCCTCTTATAAAAAATCACTTTGATTTAGTTTTCATAAAAAACAACTTCACCATCGGCGATATTGTGCATTCCACCAATAATTCCGATTTCACCATTTTGTATCATTTCTTTTAAAATTGGACTTCTTTGCATAATAGCATCCACTGTTCTTTTTACATTTATCGAAGCTACTTTTTCGACAAACGCTGCATTGGATGAATTTCGATTTTCAGTCTCTGTATTCTCATCATAAACTGCTGGTTGAATTTTACTTAATAGTGCTGTAAGATTTCCCATTTCAACATGGTCACAAGCGCCTTTCACAGCACCACATTTAGAATGTCCTAAAACGACAATAATTTTTGAACCAGCTACTTTACAAGCAAATTCCATACTTCCTAATATATCTTCATTTATGATATTTCCAGCAATTCGTACACTAAAAATATCACCTAAACCTTGGTCGAATATTAGTTCTGCTGATGTTCTCGAATCAATACAACTCAAGATTACAGCAAATGGATGTTGTCCGTCTGAAGTTTCATTGGCTTGCTCTAAAAGATTTCTATTCGCCTTCAAATTATTCATGAATCTTTTGTTACCTTCTTTTAAAATTTCAATGGCCTTAGATGGAGTTATGGCTGATTGCATTTCTTTATTTAATGTTTTCATAATTTTTTATTTATTTATTTATTTATTTATTTATTTTAATGATAAGTTGTTAAAAATCACAATTTGAAATTGATTGCGATTTGAATTTTCTAATGTTTGCGCCATAAATCCGGCTTCTATTTTAAAATTTTTATTGATTACATAACCCAAAGCACCATATAAACGATTACGGTCAAATATTGGGTTTTCAGCATTTATAAAAATTTCATTATAAGTAGAAAGATAAATAGCATTTTTATCGAGTGTTCTTTTATTAATAGGAATAGAAATACCTAAAAAATAGCGAAATCTCAATTGGAAATCATCCGATATAAATCGTTCTTCAATTCTATATCTGTGTTGCAGAAAAACGCGGCCAATAGTATGTCTAGTAATAAACTGTTGGTAAATTCGGTGCTCATTAACAGCTGTTTTTTGATCGGAATTGGACAGGTATTTCTGCGTATTTATATATCCGTATCCTAACAATAAATTGTTGTTATTCTCGGTAAGATTATAGCCAATTCCGGTTCGTAAAAGCAGTTGATTCGTATCACCTATAAAATTATAATTTCGATATTGTACTTCATTATGCCAATTCCATTTTTGATTTATCTTTTGATTTCCAAAATAAATAAACCAGTTACCTATTTCCGATTTTTGAGAAAAGGAAAGATTACAAAAGCAGATCGTGAAAAATAATATCTTAATTAATTTCATACGTTTTAGAATTAACTTTTATGTTCAACGAAAACGTGTTTCTCTTCTTCTCCAGTCGCAACTAAGCCATAAGCCTTTTTGAAACCGACTAATTTTACTTTGATGTTCTCTTCTTTTGATTTTATCTTCTTAAATTCTTTTATCAAATCCAGTACATCATGAGCAATATAAACAGTATCGGAAGCATTGATTTCTACTTTGGAATTTTCTGGAATCGCAGCCAATGTTGCTTTTATCGCAGCCTTATTCAAAAATGAAACTTCTTGGGCTAAATCGATGTGAATAACATCGCCGTCCTTGTATTCTTCTTTTCTAAATTTATAAGCTCGTTGCATATTTCCTTTTAAAATAAAAATAACACTAATTATCATTCCTAATGCTACACCTTTTAATAGATCTGTAAAAACAACAGCTAATAAAGTAGCAAAAAATGGAATAAATTGGTATTTCCCTTTTTCCCAAAAATGCTTTACTGTTTTTGGATTGGCTAACTTATAACCTATCAATAATAAAACAGCTGCTAAAGTGGCTAGAGGAATTTTGTTTAAAATAGCTGGAATGGCTAAGACGCTAATTAATAATAAAAGACCGTGGATAATAGTTGACATTTTTGATTTTGCTCCTGCCGAATTATTAGCAGTAGTTCTAACTACAACTGAGGTCATTGGTAAACCACCTAATAAAGAACTCAATATATTTCCAATTCCTTGCGCTTTTAGCTCGACATTGGTATCGGTGTATCTTTTTTGAATATCCATTCTATCGGCAGCTTCAATGCATAATAAAGTTTCTATAGAGGCAACAATAGCAATTGTAATCGCTACAACCCAAACTTTTGAATTTGTTATTGCTCCAAAATCTGGAAAAATAAAAATAGTAAAAAATTCATTCATAGAATTTGGGACAGGCAAAGTGACTAAATGATCACTTTTAATTGACAAATTGCTTCCTGAAATAATAAAAATTTCATTAATTAGAACACTCACTATAACAGCAATAAGCGCTGCTGGAACTAGTTTTATTTTTTTAAGAAATGAAACTTTGGTCCATGCAATCAAAATAATAAGAGAAATTGCTGTAATAATTACAGAACCTAATTGAATGTGTCCAATAATTTGAAACAATTCACTAAAAGTATTCTCTCCGTCTGTTTGTAAAAAAGACAAATCACCTTCATAATCTTTATCGTAACCGAAAGCATGAGGGATTTGTTTTAAAAAAATGATTACGCCTATTCCGGCTAACATTCCTTCAATTACATTGGTTGGAAAATAATTTGATATGGATCCTGCCTTAATAAATCCTAAAATAAGTTGCATAAATCCAGCTAAAAGTACCGCCAATAAAAAAGCGTTAAATGCACCTAAATCGGTTATCGCAGTTAAAACTATAGCTGTTAAACCAGCAGCTGGACCTGAAACGCTTATGTGGGATTTACTTAAAAATCCAACTACAATTCCGCCTACAACTCCAGCAATTATTCCTGAAAAAAGTGGTGCACCACTAGCTAAAGCGATTCCCAAACACAATGGAAGGGCCACCAAAAAAACCACTAAACCTGAGGCAAAATCAGATTTAAGGTTTGCAAAAAGATTGATTTTTTTTGTCATTACCTTTATAATTAATTGAATACAAATAGATAGTTCCGCTATAGCGAAAAACGATTAAATCGGATGTATTAAACTAATTCGGGTGGAGGAATAAAGATTTCCTCTGCTATATTATCATGACGGGTAACGTTTTCGGAAATAATTTTAGAATTCTGATATTCGACTATTTCCAAAATTGAGTAATCGAAAGTCAGTCGTAAGTCTGCTTTTATTTCCTTAAGATCTTTGTGATTTTCTTCTTCAGAGAGGCTATAGAACATCGATACATCAGTATTCTTTTCAATCAACGTAACAATAGTTGGCGTTGTAAGAAAAGCTACAAAAATGAATAAAATAAATCGAGCTATTAACTTCATACTGCAAAAGTAGCTTTTCATTTGACAAAATAAAATGTGTTATACAATTTTTAACATTCCAATTTAATTTCCAACAAATCAAAAATATTTCATTCTTTTAACTATAAATTAAATTGATAGTTTCTACATTTGTATAATAATTGATTATACAATGACTATCACACAATTACAATATGTATTGGCAGTAGCCGAATATAAAAATTTCACTTTTGCAGCCGAAAAATGTTTTGTTACGCAACCCACCTTAAGTATGCAAATTCAGAAAGTGGAAGAAGAATTGGGAATTCAAATTTTTGATCGGACAAAAAAACCAATTCAGTTAACAGAAATTGGACAAAAAATTGTCAATCAGGCGAAGAATATTGTTATAGAAGCGGATAGAATCCAAGACATTGTAGACCAACAAAAAGGATTTATTGGCGGCGAATTTCGATTAGGAATTATTCCGACCATCACACCTACTCTATTACCAATGTTCCTGAACAATTTCATAAAAAAATATCCTAAAGTAAAGTTGATAATAGAAGAGTTGAATACCGAAGACATTATCTTTAAACTGAAAAATGGACATTTGGATGCTGCAATAGCTTCAACACCTTTATCAGAAGATAAAATAAAAGAAATTGTTTTGTATTATGAACCATTTGTAGCTTATATTCCGGAAAATCATAGCAGTTTCAATAAAAAAGAAATTGAAATTGACGATTTAAATTTGGATGAAATATTATTATTAAAAGACGGTCATTGCTTCAGAGATAGTATTCTTAATTTATGTAAAAATAACGCCAATTTAGAGCACAATCATTTTCAACTGGAAAGTGGCAGTTTTGAAACCTTAATAAAATTGGCTGATGAAGGTTTGGGCACGACCCTTTTGCCTTATTTGCACACTTTGAATTTAAACGAAAAAGATCAAACGAAATTGCGTCATTTTAGAGAACCTAAACCAGCACGAGAAGTCAGTTTGATTTATCCTAAAAATGAATTGAAAATTCATATTATTGATGCCTTGAGAATTACAATTGCTGGAGTAATTAAAGGCGCAATTGTTTTTAATAACGTGCAAATTATAAGTCCGAAACCCATAATCAAATAGAAATGGAGTTAACAAACTCCATTTCTATTTTCATCGATTTTAAAATCCGACAAACAATTTTTTAATTCTGGTTTATTGGTTGTATAAAACAACAACCAGTTACTTAAATGCTCAACCTCATGAGGGAGCAAATTACGCAGTCCTTTTTTCAACTCCTTTTTAAAAAGAATTGGGTCAAAGCTTACACTTTCTAAAATAGATTTAGTGTAATCATAAATCATTCTAGGCATAGGGTTAAGATTTAGGGGTGTTATCTTACTCATGAACGTAGGATAAAACTACTACGTTTTTTTTCGATGAACAAATAAAATCAATTAAAATAATCGATTAATGACGTAAAACAACGATTAATAACAAAATATTCTGTTTTTTATATCATTTTACTTACAATAATTATTGCTTTGGATTTGTAAACTAAAACGTATTAAAATGAAAAAAGGAACCGTTTAAGTTCCTTTTAGTTTTATTTATTGATAATCCGTAAACATTGTCTTAATTCTGGCTTTTCTTTTGTAAAATTTAAAAGCCAAACAGTGAGTTGTTCAATTTCATAGGGTAAAAGCATTTTAAGGGCTTTTTCTAATTCTTTGCAAAAAAGTGTAGCATCAAAACTAACTCTTTCTAACACTGATTTTGTATAATCAAAAATTTTTCTTGACATTGAAAAATGATTATGGGTTAGGTAAATAGTATGAACTCTTACAAAACGTAATTTATAATTATTTATTGTTCATAATTTTAAAATATATATATATATATATATGGATTTAAATGCTCTCAACATTTCCCGTTTGCCGGGTGCTCCAGGTAATTTTTCAACGCTAAAACCGGCGTCTTTCATTGCGTTTTTAATAGAAGTCCGACACGCATAAGTAACTAATACACCTTTAGGTTTTATAGCTGAAAACATTTTTTTAAATATTTCGGGAGACCATAATTCGGGTTGGACACTGTATCCGAAAGCATCAAAATAAATCAAATCAAAAGCGTTTTCATCAGAAATATCTTGAAAGAATTGTTTTCTTTTGGTTAACGAAAAAGTTTTCGAAAAATGATGCTGCACATCCCAATCACAAGTATGTATTTTTTGAAAGAGTTCTGTTTCACTTTCAGCATTTAATTCCGATACATAATTCATCTGAGAAGCTTCTTCTAAAGCAACTGGATACGCTTCTACTCCAACATAATCTATAATTTGATTGTTTTTTTGAGATTCAAGGTAAGTAATAAAAGCATTTAAGCCAGTTCCGAAACCAATTTCTAAAATAGCAACGGACTCACTTTTAAATAAAGAAAGTCCGTTTTTAATAAATACATGATAGGCTTCTTGAATAGCGCCGTGTTTGGAATGATAACTTTCATTCAGTTCAGCCAGATGAATCGTAGTAGAACCATCACGAGTGGTAATAATTTCTCTTTTCATATCATTCTTAAAGATTTTTAATCTTTAAATTATTTGATATATAATTTTTTAATTTTGGGAATTGGTCCGCCACATTTACTTTCGTGGCAAGCAATACAAGCATCTATTCCGTTATTATAATTCTGTTTTGCATTAGTTGGATCGCTATACAATTCCTTTTGAGCTTCAATAAATAACTTTGCATTCTCTTTAAAGAAGTCATCATTTTCCGATTCGTCAGTGAATTTTGCGGTGTGAATTTTCAGATAATACTCGGGAAATTTTCCAAGAGGTTCACCTTTACTGATCTTTTCTTTTACACTTTTGTTTTCCACATACATTTGCTCCATCAAAGCTGCCATTTCAGACATACTGTACATTTCAAACTTTTTTCCTTCAGTTTTTTCGGGAGGACACACTTTTTTCTCTTCTTCCTTCTTCTGACAAGACACGAGCACAAGCGAACTGGCGCAGCAAAAAGCAAAAACCAATACCAATGAAAATAGTAACGTTTTTTTCATTTGAATTGATTATTTTTTAATGTAAACACCTGAAGCTTTAAACGAATAAGTAATTTCCGGTTTTGAAATTTTATTTATTTCTGCTTGGGATTTTCCGCCATCTTTAGCATAATGTTTCAATTCTGCAACCGAAACAACATCAACAAATGCAATTCCGTTTATGATCGCTTCCGAATTATCCGCATTTAAAGGAACGAAAAAGCCATAATCTTTAAATTTAACAAACGATTGGTTACCGTCTGTTAAATCCATTTGCATCCAACATCCTTTTTTCTTGCAAACTTCTTTAATATTCGATTGAAATTTTACAGCTACTGAATCTCCTTTTTTCAAAGTCTTGTATTTTTTCAACATTTGTTTGTTAGTCATTACATTGCTTGCAGCAAATTTTTCTCCAAACAATGCATAATCATTAGTGTTGATTGCTGGAGTTTTCATCTTAGATTTTTGTGCATTTACATTGAAACTAATTAAAGTTAACGTAATAAATACGATACGAGTTAGATTTTTCATTTTTAATAGTTTTAGATTGTGCGACGAAAATAATCAAATATTTAAAACCAGCACTTAAAAAGTCTTTTTTTAAGTTATAATTATGAATTATTATTCGCTTTCTGATTAGAAAAATAAAATTTTGATAAAAAGGAATTAATTTTAAATTGTTAAAATAAATATTCATTTTTTTATTAGTTTAGCAGAATATTATAGCAATACCAATTCTTTTATAAATACATTTTATAAAACATTGAAAATCATTATTTTATAAAATATTTACCTAATTAACTTTCTGAAATATGAGTTTAAAAAACGCTCTCGAAATCGATATAGTTAAAGCTTCCTCTTCAAAAATTGAAAGCATCGATTTTGAAAACCTGGCATTTGGAAATGTTTTCACAGACCACATGCTTATTTGTGATTTTAAAGATGGAGCTTGGCAAAAACCTATAATAAAACCCTATGAACCTTTTTTAATCGATCCATCTGCTAAAGTATTTCACTATGGTCAAGCTATTTTTGAAGGAATGAAAGCATATAAAGATGAAAATGACGATGTTTGGTTATTCAGACCTGATGAAAATTTTCATCGATTTAATAAATCAGCTGTTCGAATGGCAATGCCTGAAATTACTGAAGATGTATTTATTGAGGGTTTAAAAACGATTTTAGAAATCGAAAAAGCGTGGGTAAAAAAAGGCATTGGAAATACGTTGTACATTAGACCCTTTATGATTGCAATTGGTTCTGGTGTTATAGCACAACCTTCTACGCAATATCGATTTATGATTATATTGTCGCCCGCTCGTTCCTATTATTCTGGTGAAGTGAAAGTAATTATTGCAGAACATTACAGTCGCGCAGCTAATGGTGGAATTGGTGCTGCTAAAGCGGCTGGGAATTATTCTGCGCAATTTTATCCAACAAAATTGGCCAATGAAAAAGGCTACCAACAGATTATATGGACGGATGACGCAACACATACCAAACTAGAAGAAGCTGGAACCATGAATGTTTTTTTTAGGATTAATGACACCTTATATACTGCTCCAACAAGTGAGCGAATATTAGATGGTATAACTAGAAAAAGTTTAATTGAATTGGCTCAACGTGAAGGTTTTAAAGTAGAAGTTCGTTCTGTTTTGGTTGATGAGCTAGTTGAAGCCGCAAAAAATGGCGATTTAAAAGAAATATTTGGTGCTGGAACAGCTGCTGTCGTTAGCCCGATTGTAGCATTTTCATATAAAAATATTGAATACCAATTACCAAAAATAGAAAATTCTTTTGCTATTCAATTAAAAGATAAGTTGACAAAAATTCAATATAAGTTAGCTGAAGACACTTTTGGTTGGACGGTTAAGATATAATTGATAATTGATAATTGATAATTGATAATTGATAATTTAGATTATAAAAGCATAATTATCAATTGTTAACTGTTAATTATCAATTATTTCAAAATCTCTTCAAAATTGGGTTTGAAATAATTCGGCCCTTTTAGAACTTTACCATCTTCGCGATAAATAGGTTTCCCATCTTCACCTAATTTACTCATATTACTACGTTGAATTTCGTCGAAAACTTCTTCTATTTTATGCTGTAATCCGTGTTCTAAAATAGTCCCACATAAAATATAAAGCATATCTCCTAAAGCATCGGCAATTTCAATTTCATCATTATTTTGAACCGCTTCGAGATATTCTTCGTTTTCTTCTTTCATTAAATTGTAGCGCAACAGGTTTTTTTGTTCGCCTAAATTGCCTCTTTTAATTTCACTTACTCCAAGTCCGAAAGCAATATGAAATTCTTTCACTGCATTAATTTGTTTTTGCATAATCGAATTCTATTTTTTTATAAAAATAATAGCTTTTCTTTTTCATTTTACAATTGGCTTCAAAAACAATTAACTATTTTTGTTGAAAAATAAATTAGTGTATGTTTAGTACCGGACAATGGGCTTTTGCTGGATTATTTCTTATTGCTTTTATCATCGCAGCTGTTTACGCCTATAAAGGAGATAAAGTGCTTCATTCTAAATTTTATAAAGGAAGTTACAAAGTGCTCATTGTTTTCTTGTTGTTTATTGTGATGCTTTTTATTATTAAATTTTTCTTTAAACATTGATATCTTTTTATTTTAATTCTAGAGGCTTCTACTTTTTGGAATCGTTTAACGGTACGATAATTTTATTACTTTTACTGCAACAAACCTATTATCCGTCATGAGGATTCTCAAATATTTATTTTTATTACTCATCTTATTTTTTATTGGACTCACTGTTTTTGTGACTACACAAAAAGGGGAATATGACATTATTCGTAGTAAAGTCATAAAAACACCTAGAGCAACCGTTTTTAATTATGTAAATGAATTTAGGAATTGGGAAACCTTTGCGTCTTGGATTCAAGAAGATGCTGAAATAAAACTAAGATATAGTAAAATTTCTTCTGGTAAAGGAGCTTCATTTTCTTGGAAAGATGATGATGGTGATGGAAATATGAAAACCATCCATGTAAAAGAAAATGAAAGCATTATGCAAAAGATGGTTTATAATGATTCGCCATCGGAAGTGTTTTGGACATTTAAAGACACACTCGGAGCTACTAAAGTATCCTGGCGAACAAAAGGAAAAATGACTGCAATGATGAAAATAGCTACATTTTTTAAAGGTGGTATTAACAGCGTAATTGGTGCAATTTATGAAAAAAGTTTAGCTACTCTTGATCGCACTTTAGATTATGAGATGAATACATATGCTATTAAAATAGACGGAATTGTAAATCATCCTAAAAGTTTTTATATCAGTCAAACCATTAATAGTTATGAAAAAAATGTGGTGAAGAATATTAAAATTTTGGTTCCGAATATGATTCATTTTTTTATCAAAAATAAAATGGTGATGAGTGGAAAACCATTTGTTATCTATAATAAAACTGGTCAAAGTAATGTTGTGAATTTTTCTGTTTGCGCTCCGATCAGAGATTCTATTTATATTATGCCTGGAAGTGATGTGGAATCTGGTAAAATAGAAGCGATGACAACCTTAAAAACAACACTTATTGGTGATTATTCGCATTTAAAAGAAGCGAAAAGTAAAGCAATAGCGTATCTTCAAAAAAATCAATTAAAACAAAATACATTCAATACAACTATAGAAGTGTATTCGAAAACAAAATTAGATATAAAAAATCCATCCAAATGGATAACAGAACTTTACATTCCGATTTATCCGAAAGCGATTAAAGTAAAAACCGTAAGTTCTAAACCAAAAGATTCAGTAGTAACAGTTCCTTTAAATAGTGCTACAATTGAAACAACTACTAAGAATTAAATTACTTAAAAAATAGTTTATTAAACCTTTTCATTTATATTTATTCCAACAGTAAAATTTACATTTTGCAAGAAGAAAAGGATTTCATCCAAGAGTTACTTGATCCGAAAACGCAAAATGAAGCGTTTCAAAAACTCTTGCAAGACTATCAAAGACCTTTGTACAATCATATCCGAAACATCGTTTTAAACCACGATGATACTAATGATGTATTGCAAAATACATTTATAAAAGTATTTCAGTATTTAAACGGATTTAAAGGAGAAAGCAAACTTTTTTCATGGATGTATCGTATTGCAACTAATGAAGCAATTACATTTATCAATCAAAAATCGAAACGAAACGGAACAACAAGTGAAGCAATGCAAACTAGAATTGTAGAAAACTTACAAGCTGATGTCTATTTTGATGGAACTGAAATACAAATAAAATTACAAAAAGCGATACTTCTTTTACCAGAAAAACAACAATTGGTCTTTAAAATGAAATATTTTGAAGAATTAAAATACGAAGAAATATCGGAAATTGTAGGCACATCAGTGGGTGCTTTGAAAGCTTCCTACCATCATGCTGTAAAAAAAATTGAAGAATTTATGAAAACCAATTAAACTAATTCACAATAGTAAAGTCTTAAGACCATGAACGAATTTAAATTAGACAACGAACCCAAAATCACATCTGGTTTTACGATTCCAGATAATTATTTTGCGGATTTTTCAGAAAAGGTACTACTTCAATTGCCTAAAGATGAACCGAAAGTAATTTCAATTTGGGATAAAAACAGAAAATGGATGTATGCCGTTGCTGCTATTTTAGTTATATCATTAATTATTCCTTTTATAATTACTTCTCAAAATGATACAGATCAAGCTTCCAATGCAACAATTGAAAATTATTTATCGTATCACTCGACGTTAACAGATGATGATATTGTAGAATTATTAGATAAAGAAGATATCGAAAAATTAGATATTTCAAGCGACTTAGAAGATAAAGACGTAGAAGATCTACTAACTGGAAATACCAATTTAGAGCAATACATAACAAACTAAAATCAAAAAAATGAGACATCCAAAAATAATAATTCTTTATATTTTGTTCATTTCAATTGCATCATTTGCACAGCCAGGAAGTAGACTAAAAGAAAGAATGCAAGAGAAAAAAGAGCAATTAAAATCGATGAAAATTGCTTTTATCACAAACGAATTGAGTTTAACCCCCGACGAAGCAACAAAATTTTGGCCAGTATTTAATGCTTATGAAGACAAACAACGTGATTTGAAAAAAGATAAAATCAAAAATTACATGGATAGAATAGATTCTGATAAACTTACTGAAAAAGAAGCCAATTCAATATTATTGCAGATGGAAAGCACAGAAGATGAATTATTTCAATTGCGTAAAAAGTTTGTTAGCAGCTTAAAAGGAATACTTCCTGTTGTAAAAATTCTGAAACTTAAAAAAGCAGAAGAAGAATTTAGTAAAAAATTATTGCAACAATACCGTGATAAAAAAATGGGGAATTAATTACTATAGAAATTTAATTCTGATGATTTTATCTTTTCCAGCTGCAATAGCTGTAGTATCATCCATAAAACGCAGTGTATATAAAGAGTTATCTTTGCTTAACTGTGTCCATGATGTTCCTGTATCATTTGAGTAAAATATACCTGTACTACCAACACAAACCAAACCTTTCCCATTACTATTTGGAATAAATTGGATACAGGAAGCATAACCAAATCCTAAGTTTTCAGCAACCAATTTCCAAGTTTTTCCACCATCAGTTGTGAGGGCTTTATTTTGAAAATTTTGATTCGGTTTGTCGTAATTCCCACCAGCAATAAATCCAATTTTATCATTATAAAAATCGGTAGTAAAAATACCAGTCATAGCTTCACCCTGAACAATTGGAGTTTCATATACCTGCCAAGAAATTCCTTTATCGGATGAATAAAAAACTCTTGACTTTTTTCCACCTGAAACTATCCATGTATTGTTACTTTTTATAATAATATTGGTATTGCTTGCTGCAAAAGCAGCTTCACCTTCCTCCATTTTTGGTAATCCATCACAAGGTGATTTGTGCCAAGTTGTACCACCATCGTTTGTTAGAAGTATTGCCAAACAATTAGCAGTTGGGTCACTCAAAGCAATTCCGTCCTTATCATTCCAAAATTGCATGCTATCATAAAAAACTTTTTCATTTCTCTCTTCGTAAACCAATTGCTTTTGGACCAAATCCTTTGATAAGCGAAAAATGAAAGCCGGGTTTGCCACATTAACGATATGTACCGCATTATTCGTAACTGCAATACTTCTAAATTCTAATTTCAAACTGTCTTTATTTATTTTTCTTTCAAACTTAGAGTTGTCCTTTAAATTAATATAGCCAAATCTATTCATGTTTCCTGCATAATAAACTTTCTCACCATCGATTACGATGGCTCGTATGCTGATATTATCTTTTAATAATGTATCAATGTTTACCGATGAAAATGGGGTGCTATTTTGATTTACTGCCGATTTACAACAAATGAATACAATCGAAAGTAAACATAGAAAGAGTGCTTTTTTCATAATTGTGTAAGTATTACGTTGCTAAAATACAGTATTAATTGTTAATGAATTGTAAATAAATATTCTTGGCATAACTATTGGTTCTCCGGCTTTAAATTTTATTATTAACCAAAATTATTTATAGTATGAAAACTAAAATATTTATTTCGACACTTATGAGTTTGCTTTTTGCCAATTCGTATGCACAAGACAGAACTACTGTAAACGCCCTGAGTTCTGAAATTAGCGACAATCTAGATTTAAGAGCTGTCGCTTCTATTTTTGGAGATTCAAAAAACCTTGAAGATTTTGAGAATCGATTGAATGATCCAGATAATCAAATATCCAATTTAGATTTGAATAATGATGACAAAGTCGATTATTTAAGAGTAATTGAAACTGTTGAAGGAAATTCCCATTTAATTGTAGTGCAATCGGTTTTAGGTCGCGATACGTATCAAGACATTGCGACACTAGAAGTTGAAAAAGATGCTAATAATAGAATTCAGGTTCAGGTTGTAGGAGATGTTTATATGTACGGTAACAACTATATATACGAGCCCGTTTATGTTAGCACACCAATAATTTACAACTATTTCTGGGTTGCTAATTACAGACCATATTGTTCTACATGGTATTGGGGATACTACCCATCGTTTTATTATGCATGGAATCCTTTTCCAATTTTTAGATACAGAAGTCACATCGGATTATTCATCAATTTTAATCACCACTATAATTATGTGAATTATAGAAGATGTCAAGTTGCCTACAATAATTATTATGGAAGAAGGGGTAATGCTTATGAGAGACAATATCCAAATCGTTCCTTTGCAAGCAGAAATACAAATTACACTAACCGTTATGAATTAGATAAAACTCGAAATATTAGGACCGTTGGAGGTGATTCAAGAAGAGCAGTCGCTGATAATGGAACAAGAAATAATACCACTAGAAATGGAAGAGATGAGAATTCAAGAAGTAATTCAACATCAAGAGACAATACTAGAAATGATAACTCAACTAGAAGCAATGAAAATAGAAATGGTAGGAATGAGAATCCAAGAGAAAATTCAACTTCAAGAGACAATACTAGAAATGACAATTCAACTAGAAGCAATGAAAATCGAAATATAAGAACAGATAATACACGTTCCAATTCATCTCAAAGAGATAATACTTATACTACCCCATCTTCTCGAATTTCTTTTTTCATTATCTCTTGAAGATGGGGTAGTATAAGTATTATCTCTTTGAGATGAATTGGAACGTGTATTATCTG
>JANNCY010000207.1:0-12747 GCA_031387085.1 Flavobacteriales bacterium
CCAGCAAGAAATAAAAAGGCCAATCCGAATTTCACTACGGTATTGGGTTCGATTTTTCTTTTGCTCATCCATAACCAAACAATTCCAACCAAAGCGGCAAATGCAATTACAAATAACCCATTAGCAGAATTATTTACACCATTCGGACTAAGCGTGACACCCAAAATTTCATTGTTCAGATTATTGGCCGCAAATAAACTCAAAGAACCGCCACTTTGCTCAAAGAATGCCCAAAATAAAATAGAAAAAATGATAATTATCAATGCCGCCAGCAGCTTTTTATTCTCTGTTGCAGAAAAATTCTTCATCTCATAAAACAAATACAAAATAGACGCAGGACCAATAAACATCATGAAATAATCGGTATACACCGTATTGGCTACCATAATTATTATGAGCGGAACAATTAAAAGAGAGCCTAAATACGTTACGTTTTCCAATAATTTTCTTTTTGAATTTTCAAGATGTCCTAATGGTGATAGTCCTATAGAGCCCAAGCTTTTTTGCGTTTGTGTAAAAGTTAAAAGACTTATAATCATCACAATCGCAGCAAACCCAAAACCAACATTCCAACGCAAATGTTCTGGGACTATAGATTGCCAAAGCGAACCTTCTGCCACAGCGATACATATATAACCTCCAATCAAAGCTCCAAGATTAACACCCATGTAAAAAAACGAAAATCCTGCATCTCTTCGCGAATCATCATCTTTGTACAATTGACCTACCATAGATGAAATATTGGGTTTAAAAAAACCGGTTCCGACAATGGTAAAACCTATTCCAATAAAGAAAAAATTTACAGGATCAATTGCTAATATAATACTTCCGGCAACCATCAGTATTCCTCCCCAAAAAAGGGATTTACGGAACCCTAAAATTTTATCGGCAAACAATCCACCAATAAAGGTAAAGGCATACACCCATGCTTGTGTGGCACCATATTGTAAATTGGCTACTGTTTCATTCATCCCTAAATGGCCAACCATAAAGACCACTAACATACCACGCATTCCATAAAAGCAGAATCGTTCCCACATTTCACTAAAGAAAAGGTACCACAATTGTTTTGGGTATTTTCCTTTGAAATTCTGTATTTGCTCTAAAGTTTGATTTGTTTCCATATTAATTGATTCCTTTTTCTTTCATTACTTTATTTAGATTTTTCACTAAGGCAAACATGAGCACGGTAGCAAATAATAATAATCCGAAATTAATCCAAAAGAAATTCGCTTTGTCGTCATAGGTGTCCCACAAACTTGCTAAAACGCCGCTCAATTTATTCCCTATAGATGTGGATAAAAACCATCCACCCATCATTAAAGCGGTGATGTTTTTTGGAGATAATTTAGACACTACAGACAATCCCATCGGACTGAGAAATAGTTCTCCAATCGTAATAACTCCGTAATTGGCAACCAACCACCAAACACTTACTTTTTCGGCTCCGTTGTTTCCGATATGAACCGCAGCAACCATTACCAAAACCGATAAAGCCGAAATTAATAATCCGAATGCGATTTTTGTTGGTGTTGTTGGTTCCTTCTTCCTTCCTCTTAAAAAGGTAAAAAAGGCAACAATTAAAGGTGTTAAAATAATTACCCAACCCGGATTTATAGACTGACTTAAATTGGCAGACCAAGTATATATCTTACTTTCTTCTGGCGGTAATTTTTCCTTTTTTACATTCCTGAAATACAAAGGATAATCGACTACTTTAACCACTTTTCCATTCTCTTTTTGAATACGAAAAGCAGCATCGTACAAAGCAACTGAGTCTTTCTTATACGTTAACGTATCGGTAAGCACTAATTTTGAAGCTATTCGTTGTGAAGTCCCAACTAATTCCCTGTCGGTATATTTATCACCCCAATTGTTGAGTGCAGAACCGTTGAGTTTGAATACTGCCCAAAACAAAATCACTACTGCAAAAATAGACAGTAAAGCTCCGATAGGTCTTTTGTCTTCGATTTTTGCTTTGAAATACAAACTTCCATAAAAGAATAGTATTGGTATGCAGGCAAAGATAAAAGCATCGGTACTGTCGGAACCGAATACCGCACAATCAGGATTTATATCCGATTGTACGCCTTTTAAAAACCAACCAATAATTCCGAAAATTACAGAAGGCAAAAGAATGAATAATACAATTTTGTAAAAAGGCATATCGCCTTCTTGTACTCCTTTTTTGTCGGTTTTGTCTCCGTAATGTTTCGTCCCTAATAAAAAAACAATGACTCCGATAAACATTCCGACACCCGCTGCCATAAATGCATATTGCCATCCAAAAAGAATTTTCAATGCTGCTCCAAAGAAGTTGCAAATAAACGCTCCGATATTAATTCCCATATAGAAAATATTATAGCCTTCGTCTTTCTTTTCTTTGTATTGATCGTCATTATAAAAGTTTCCTAAAAGTGTTGAAATGTTGGGTTTAAAGAAACCGTTTCCGACAATAACCAGAGTCATAGCGACATACAGCATTGGTAAACTATGGATGCCCATCATAAAATAACCAGCTCCCATCATGAGTCCACCGATAACTATCGATTTTCGATACCCCAAATAGCGGTCGGCAACCAAACCGCCAATAAATGGCGTTAAGAAAACGAGTGCGATAAAAGTTCCGTACAAATCGGAGGCTTCTTTTTCGGTCATCGCAAATCCAGCTTCGACATCTTTAAGGTATAACGTAAAAATACCAATCATTAAATAGTAACCAAAACGTTCCCACATTTCGGATAAAAACAAATAAGGCAGTGCTTTAGGATGACTTTTCCACATAATTTTTTGGATTTAAAAAAACAAACCTACAACGCGCCGAAGCGGATTGTAGGTTTGAAAGATATAAAATATTTTTTAAACTCCTAGTGTCCTATTTCTGGTCTTGTTTCTACGTGATCGTTGTGCATGCGTTTTTCTAACCAAGAACTTAGCACAAACAATATCGCGGCTGCAGCTCCCGACATTATGATGAACAATACAAAAAATTCATATAGATTTGTAATCTGAAATCCTAAAAAATGGGTTGCTCCACCTGTTCCGTCTTCTCCTCCCGGAATCAGTGCACTCAATGTTCCTGCAAATTTATTAGCAGCTGCATTAGCTAAAAACCAGGTTCCCATCATTAAGGATGACAAACGTAATGGCGCTAATTTTGAAACCATTGATAATCCAATTGGTGATAAACACAATTCTCCAATAGTATGGATTACATACAAGCCTATTAGCCACCACATTGACACTTTATCTCCAATCCCTAATCCTTTTACTGCAATAGCAATTACTACATATCCCATGGCTACCAACCCTAAACCGATTGCCATCTTTTTAGGTGATGACGGCTCTAGTTTTCTGGCATATAGGAAACCCCAAACTATAGTCATAATTGGCGCTAGTGAAATAACCGCTAATGGATTAACCGATTGAAAATAAGAAGCTGGCATTTCCCAACCGAAAAGTGTTCTTTCTGTTTGTCTGTCTGCAAAAAGTGTTAATGAAGCTCCAGCTTGTTCAAACGCACCCCAAAAGAAAATTACGAAAAAGGCAAGAATAAAAATTACTGTAATTCTTTGTGTTTCAATTTTGCTTAAGCTTTTATCGCTGAATATGATTATCGGCATTGCGATCATCGCACCATAAATAAAATAGCTAATAATATCTACATCACTTTTGAACATTTGCTTAAAGTTCAGCATAAAAAAGATGATTGCAATGGAACCTATTATCACTCCAATATTCTTTGCATCTAATTTTTTTACCGGTAAACCAATATGTTTTCCTTCTTCAGAAATAAGGTATTTTTTTTGTCCCATTACAAAAGCTGCTAGACCGATTAACATTCCCACTCCTGCTGCCAAAAATCCCCACTTGAAATCCATTGAACCACAAACAAGAGGCGAAAAGAATGCTCCAAGGTTAATTCCCATATAAAAAATGGTAAAGGCACTGTCAATCCTTCTGTCATTAGCTGGATACAATTGTCCAACCATTGTTGAAATATTCGGTTTGAAGAAACCATTACCAATGATGATAGCTGTTAAACCCATCCACATAATCGATATACCACCATCAGCTCCTGCAGAAGCGCTGAAGAACATACAGAATTGTCCCAATGCCATCAGTAAACCACCAATAATAATACTTCGCCTGTTTCCTAAGAATTTATCACACAAGTAACCCCCCAAAAGTGGTGTTAAGTATACTAATCCGGTGTAACTCCCATAAATTTGAGATGCATCGGCATCTTTCATTAATAGCACTTTTGTCATGAACAGAATGAAGATCGCCCTCATTCCATAATAACTAAATCGTTCCCACATTTCTGTGAAGAATAGGAAGTACAACCCCTTTGGATGTCCTGTTTTTACTGATGTTTCACTCATAATTTTAGTTTTTAGTTTGTTTTGGTTAATTATAGTTTTTCTTTAATAAAATTAGTTTTTTTATAATACAACTGATATATTATTTTTTGTAACCAATTATTGGTCTTTCTTTCTTATTATCCATATCTCCATTTTCTGTAATTAAAAATTGTATGGCTTCAAATATGTCATCAAACTGTTTGTCATATTTGTTTTCAAGTTCTTTCATTTGATTTTGTAGATTTTCGATATTCATAAGTGTTTTTCTCAAAGCTACAAATGCTCTTACAATTGCAATATTCATTTTTCTTGCTTTTTGACTTTTCAAAATACTAGCTAACATTGTTACACCATGTTCTGTAAAAGCATAAGGCAAATACTTTCCTGTTCTATTTTTTGGAATTTCCATCATCACAATTTGTGATGATGAAGACCTCATCAATTCCCATTCTTCCTTTGATAATCTGAACATAAAATCTTCTGGAAAACTATCAATGTTTCTTTTAATAGCTTGATTCAAAACACGAGTTTCAGCTTCATATAATTCAGCTAAATCAAAATCGAGCATGACTTTAATGCCATTAACTTCATATATTTTATTTTGAATGGTAACTAATTGCATTTTCTACAATTTCTCTTTAATAAAGTTAGTCATTTTGTTGTACAACTGAATTCTAGTTTTTCCTCCAAATATACCATGATTTTTATCCGGATACACCGCCCAATCAAATTGTTTGTTGGCTTGTACCAGCGCTTCAATCATTTGCATCGAGTTTTGAACATGTACGTTGTCGTCGGCTGTTCCGTGAACTAAAAGAAAATTTCCTTTCAATTTACTCACGTGATTGATAGGTGAATTATCGTCATAACCACTCGCATTTTCTTGCGGTGTTTGCATGTATCGCTCGGTATAAATGCTATCATAAAAACGCCAATTGGTTACTGGAGCCACGGCAATAGCCATTTTGAAAACATCGGCGCCCTTTAAAATGCAATTGCTCGACATAAATCCACCATACGACCATCCAAATATACCAATTCTAGTTTTATCAACGTAAGAATAATTTCCGATGACTTTTGCTGCATCGATTTGATCTTCTACTTCGTATTTTCCCAATTCCTTTTGGGTGCATTTTTTGAAATCAGCGCCTTTAAATCCAGTTCCTCTTCCGTCAACGCAAGCGATAACATAGCCTTGTTGCGACAACATCATAAACCACATGTCGTTGGTGTCTAACGATTTATTGGCAGCTTGCTGGGATCCTGGACCCGAATATTGATACATAAAAACCGGATATTTTTTTGTCGCATCAAAAGCTGCCGGTTTGATTATCCAAGCGTTGAGTTTATGTCCTTTTTCGGTAGTAAGCTCAAAAAATTCTTTAGTTGGTAGATTGTATTTTTTTAATTTCTCAGCTAAGTCATTGTTGTTTACAATTGATTGAACTTCTTTTCCGTCTTTCGCATTGTTTAACGTATACGATGTTGGTGAAGTTGCGCTAGAATAGGTATTGATGAAATAATCGAAATTCGGACTAAAAGTCGCTGCATTGGTTCCGATTTGTTGTGATAATTTTACTTTGTTTTTCCCGTCAAGCGAGATTCTGTATACATCTCTGATGGTCGAACCATTTTCTACCGATTGATAAAAAACGGTTTTTGTTTTTTCGTCAAAGCCATAATAATTGGTTACTTCCCAATTTCCTTTGGTGACTTGATTTTTCAATTTCCCGGTTTTATCATACAAATAAATGTGATTGAAACCATCCTTTTCGGAAGTCCAAATAAAACTATTGTCTTTTAAAAAGGTAAGATTATCCGTAACATCAATGTATGCTTTGTCTTTTTCATTCAACACTACTTTGGATGTTCCTGTCGTTCCATCCACAAAAATCAAATCCAAATTATCTTGGTGACGATTTAAAACTTGTGCACATAAAACATTCGTATCGTTGGTCCATTTCATTCTAGCAATATAGAAATCCGTATAATTTCCGAGATTAATGACTTTGGTTGATTTACCAGCAACATCATAAACGAATAAAGAAACCAAGGCATTTTTTTCTCCTGCTTTTGGATATTTGAACGTTTCAACTGTTGGATACAAATCCTTTTTATAAATGTTCATTGAAAATTCAGGAACATCACTTTCATCAAATCGAATGTACGCTATCTTATCGCTGTTGGCATTCCAATCAAAAGCACGAACAAAAGCAAACTCTTCTTCATATACCCAGTCGGTGATTCCGTTGATGATACTGTTTTTCTTTCCGTCATTTGTAATTGGAGTGCTTTGGTTGTTCGCCAAATGATAGATGTACAAATTATTTTCTTTTGCATAAGCGATTTTGGCACCATCGGGAGAAAAAGTCGCTTCCTGTACTTGCTCGAACAATTTGCTCAATTTTTTAGAAACGGTATTGTACAGATAATAATCGGCAGTAAACGAATGGCGAAAAATTGGATTGGAATTATTGGCGATAAGAATTTGTTTTTCATCAGCGCTGAAAGTGTAACTATCAATTCCGTCTTTCAACTCGGGGAAGTCCTTTGTATTAATAAGTGTCGAAACTTTCTTTAAAGTACCATAATCATACAAATCGATTTGCTGAGTTTTCGAGGTACGTTCAGCATTTAAAACCGTGTATTGATTGGTGTTTTTCATGGATTGCAATTCGTCCATTCCTTTGGCACGAAAAGCTCCCGAATAAATCTCTTCCACTGTTATTTTTTGTTGCGCAACAACTGAAATACATATGAAAAGAAAGAGCGTAAGAATTTTTTTTGATTGCATTTTTTGATTGATTTTAAAACAGTCCAATTTTAGTGAAAATTTTGGAATTATCGATTGTTTTTTTTTTAAATCTAATTCGACAAGGTTCATTTAAAATAAAAATGTAAAATTGTAATAAATAAGACAAAATTGAGACATACACATAAATCACCAATCGAAAAATAACTTATATGGAATTAACAATTAAAAATTTAGACAAGAAATACAGCAATGGTGTTCATGCACTAAACAATGTTTCATTAACAATCAAAAAAGGAATGTTTGGTTTACTAGGGCCAAATGGCGCAGGAAAATCATCGCTGATGAGAACCTTAGCAACACTTCAAGATGCTGATAGTGGTTCGGTTACACTCGGAGATATTGATGTCTTGAATGATAAAGACGCTGTTAGAAAAGTACTCGGATATTTGCCGCAAGAGTTTGGAGTATATCCTAGAACTTCTGCAACTGATTTATTAGACAATTTGGCTTTACTGAAAGGATTTGAAAACAAATCGGATAGAAAGCAAATGATTGAACAACTGCTCTTGAAAGTCAATCTTTGGGATCACAGAAAAAATGCTGTAAGTAGTTACAGCGGCGGGATGCGTCAAAGATTTGGAATAGCACAATGTTTAATTGGAACTCCAAAATTAGTTATTGTCGATGAACCCACTGCTGGTTTAGACCCTGGAGAAAGAAACCGTTTTTATAACATTTTAAGTGAAATTGGCGAAAATACCATTGTTATTCTTTCTACCCATATAGTGCAAGACGTGAGAGAATTATGCACGCAAATGGCGGTAGTTGACAAAGGAAGAGTGTTGTTTTCAGGAAACACAGACGATGCACTACTAGAAATCAAAGGCAAAGTTTGGGAAAAGAAAGTGACCAAACTCGAACTCCCAAAATACCAAGAAGAGTACAAAGTGATTTCGAACAAATTAGTTGGAGGAAACCCCTTGATTCATGTTTTTTCTGAAACACAATTGGACGGATTTTCAAGAACGGAAGAAAATCTAGAAGACGTATTCTTCGCGAAATTGAACGAATTAGTATAAATTTTAAATAAAAAATTATGTGGAAATTTATACGTTTTGAATTAAAGTATTGGTTAAAAACACCAATGGTTTGGATATTTTTATTCATAAATACACTTCTTGTTTTTTTTGCTACAGCTTCTGAAAATGTAACTATAGGCGGAGGCGTTGGAAATACGCATAAAAATGCGCCTTATATTATTGAACAATATTATATGATTTTTTCAATCATTTGTTTGTTGATGACAACCGCATTCATGAATGCTACTGCCAATAGGGATTTTCAATATGGGATGGATCAATTTGTGTTTTCATCACCCATAAAAAAGAGGGATTATTTCTTTGGAAAATTCTTTGGCGCTGCATTTGTGTCGGTAATTCCGTTACTCGGTATCTCAATAGGAGCAATACTTGGCGCATCATTAGCTCCAGCATTAGACATGTGCCCTCCTGAGCGATTTGGAGCCATTAATTGGGCAGGCCATTTTTATGGTATCATTAATTTTGGACTCCCAAATGTTATTATTTCGGGTGTCTTATTGTTTTCACTAGCCATTATTTTTAGAAGCAACATTGTTTCATTTGTAGGTTCAATGCTTATTTTGGTTTTTTATATTGTTTCTGATATTTTCACCGAAGACATTCAAAAAGAATGGTTGGCCAATCTTTTGGATCCGTTTGGAGGAAGACCATTTGAAATAATGACCAAATATTTAACTGTCGATGAAAAGAATTTAAATGCGGTTTCATTGCACGGTGAATTATTAGTCAACCGAGTAATTTGGTTAACTATAATGCTGTTCGTATTGTTTTTTGTCTACTTAAAATTTTCGTTTGCCATCAAAAATAGTAAAGCTAAAAAGGAAAAAGAAATTAAGAAAACTACACCTGTTATTACAACTAACACGCTATTTCATCCAACTAAAGCAGGCGTATTTTCACTTACTACTTTTATCCGTTTGATAAAATTTGAACTTAAAGCAATTGTAAAAAATCCCACTTTTATAATTATTGTATCCATTGGAATGATTTTGTTAATCACCAATTTGACCAGTTTTTCCGGACGATTCGGAGCGGTACAATATCCGGTAACGTATGACATAACCGATATCATTGAAGGATCTTTTAGCTTATTCATGCTCGGGTTTATTGTCTTTTATACCGGTGTGTTAGTTTGGAAAGAGCGTGATGCTAAAATCAACGAAATTCAAGATGCCACACCCATAAATTCATTCAGCTTATTTACTTCCAAAGTTATTGCTATAATTACTGCAATTGCCATAGTTTTAGCGCTTACAATACTAATTGGAATTATTTCGCAAACCCTACACGGTTACTACCGATACGATTTAGATGTTTACGTAAAATCGTTATTGATTATAAAACTATTAAGCTATTCCTATTTAGTAATTCTTTCTTTATTACTCCATTACCTTATAAATAATCGATACATCGCTTATTTTGCAGTGGTAATATTTGTTGTGATCAATTCATTTATTTGGGGATTATTAGAATTCAATAGTAACATGCTTTCTTTCAATTCAAAACCATCAATTACCTATTCGGATATGAATGGTTTTGGTCCGTTTGTTCCATCAACAATATGGTTTACAGTTTATTGGGGTTTATTTTGTGTCATCCTGTTTTTAATCATTCTGACTTTTTATGTGCGCGGAAAAGAAACACATTTTTCTCGAAGAATTCAGAATGCGAAAATTCAATTAAGCAAAAGTAAAACGACACTAGCTCTAAGTGTATTTTTATTTGCGCTGTGTGGAAGTTTTGTGTATTATAACACCAAAGTAATAAACACTTACAATTCTTCTAAAGAGACCGAAAACAAACAAGTAAACTATGAAACTAAATATAAAAAATACGAACATTTAGTTCAACCGCGTTTCTACAAATACAATTATGCTATCGATATCATACCTGAAGAACGAAGCATAAAAGTCAAAGTGGAAGCATGGGCCAAAAACAAATCTAATAAGGCAATTTCCGATCTTCATTTTACGATGCCACAATTAACCGATAGTATTCGACTCACTATTCCAGGAGCAAAACTAAAAAACAACGACAAAGACCTTTCGTATCGAATTTACTCTTTATCGAAAGTATTAGCTCCAAATGACTCCATTAAAATAAGTATTGATTTAATCAAGGAAAGCATCGGTTTTGAAAATGAAGTTAGTTTCACTCAGCTCACACAAAACGGAACGTTTTTTAACAATTCCGACATCATGCCCACTTTTGGTTACAATGCTGATTTTGAAATTTCAGACAAAAACCTGCGTGTAAAACGCAAATTGCCAAAACGGGAAAGAATGGCAAAATTAGACGAAACCAATTTGATTGCAAGAGCAAATACCTACATTAGCAACGATTCTGATTGGGTAGAAGTAAATACAATTATTAGCACTTCAAAAGATCAAACAGCAATTGCTCCGGGCTCCTTAATAAAAAAATGGGAAAGTAAAGGGCGCAATTATTACAATTATAAATTGGATCAAAAATCATTGGATTTCTATTCTTTTATTTCTGCTAAATATGAAGTAGCCCGAAAAAAATGGAACGGAATTGATTTGGAAGTGTATTATGATAAAAACCACGCAACCAATGTCCCCAATATGATGAAAAGCATGCAAAAAGCGTTGGATTATTACACAGCTAACTTTGGTCCGTATTATCACAAACAATGCAGAATAGTAGAATTTCCGAGATATTCTAGTTTCGCACAAGCATTCCCTGGCACAATGCCTTACAGTGAAGGCATCGGTTTCATCACCGACTTACGCGATGTTACTAAAGACGATATTGATATGGTATTCTACGTAGTAGCCCACGAAATGGGGCACCAATACTGGGCGCATCAAGTTTGTGGATCGAATATGCAAGGAAGCGAAATGATGAGTGAAGGATTTTCGCAATATTCAGCCCTAATGGTGATGGAAAAAGAGTATGGAAAAGACAAGATGAAAAAATTCCTCGAATATGAAATGAATGATTATTTAAGAGGAAGAAGTAACGAGTTTGAAGGCGAGAATCCCATTAACAAAACGGCACATCAATCCTACATTCATTACAACAAAGCCAGCGTGGTGCTGTATTATTTCAAGGAAATGATTGGAGAAAAAAAAGTAAACGAAGCGTTGAAAAATTTAATTGAAAAATTTGCTTATAAAGACGCACCGTTTCCAACATCTATGGATGCTTTAAGAGAATTTAAAACCGTTACTCCTGATAGTTTGCAGTATTTGGTAAGCGATTTATTTGAAAATATAACCCTATTTTCAAACCGAGCGCGGAGTGTAAAATACAAAAAAGTAGGTTCGGAATACGAAGTGACCATTATAACCTCATCCGAAAAATTCAGATCTAATGCTCTAGGAAAAGAAACTCCCGTCGCGATTGCTGACTACATTGATATTGGCGTTTTTGGAGAATCAGAAAAAGCAAACGTACTTGGAAAACCATTGATTTACAAACGATTAAAAATCACAAAAAAAGAAAATACGTTTACTTTTAAAACGAAGCAAAAACCAAGTAAGGCCGGAATAGATCCTTACAACTATCTCATCGATAGAATTCCGGATGATAATGTTAAAGCAGCTGAATTGTAATTAATTCAGATTTTAAAACTAAAAAGCAGTTGTAGAAATTTTGCAACTGCTTTTATTTTTCGCAAATGGTAGAATCTAAAAAATCTTATCTTTGTGCCACTTAAGACATCCATACTATGAACAATGCGGTTGCCGGATTTTCAAAACTATCTAAAATAGAAAAAATCAATTGGATTACCAATACCTATTTTTCCAATCCAGATGAAGCCCAAGCTATCATCAAGCAATATTGGAATAGCAATGAACAACTCCAGAAACTTCACGATGAGTTTATAGAAAATACCATTACCAACTTTTATTTACCAATGGGAATTGCACCCAACTTTCTAATCAATGGAAAATATTATTCTATTCCGATGGTGATTGAAGAAAGTTCGGTTGTGGCTGCTGCTGCAAAATCGGCGAAATATTGGAGTACGCGTGGCGGATTTAAAGCGACTGTCTTAAGTTCTGAAAAAATTGGTCAGATGCATTTTATGTACAAAGGCGATGCTAAAAAATTAGAACAATTCTTCACTGAAATTAAATGCAAACTTTTCACATCAACCGAAAGCATTACGAAAAACATGCAAAAACGAGGTGGCGGAATAAGCGACATTGAACTTCGCAACAAAAGCAATGAATTAGCCAATTACTTCCAACTTCATGCAACGTTTGAAACAAAAGACAGCATGGGAGCGAATTTTATCAATTCGTGTTTGGAGCAATTTGCAAAAACGTTAAAAGATGAAGCGCAAAAATACAGTGATTTTTCTGATGAAGAAAAAGACATTCAAGTGGTGATGAGCATTTTGTCGAATTACATTCCAAATTGTATTGTTCGTGCCGAAGTTTCCTGTAAAATTGCTGAGTTAGCCGATAAAAATATCTCTAATCCAACGGCTTTTGCAGAAAAATTTATACAAGCAATTCAGATTGCAGAGATTGAACCGTATCGTGCTGTTACCCAC
>JANNCY010000209.1:0-6869 GCA_031387085.1 Flavobacteriales bacterium
AAACTCTATATTTTATTAATGCTTCTTCAGAAAAATAGGGTGATAAAGAAACGGTTTTGTTTCGGTACCTACCGTCAATTGGTGAAATAGCATTTAATTGGGTTAGTTGCATGGTGTTGTGTTTAGAAGAGGCAAATTTAGTTATAAGTTATAAGTTATGAGTTATGAGTTGTCAATTTTTTTGTCATTTCGACGAAGGAGAAATCTCATCAAGTGATTCAGATTATGTGATTTCTCCTTCGTCGAAATGACAAAGTGCTGACTTTATTTATTTTTGCAACAATCTATTTTTCAAATAAGGAACACCTTCGGTAGCATTCATCGGGATTACTTCCAACGGATTGGATAAATCATAAATGGTAGCAGGTCTTGGATCAATATAAAATACCGGAACATTTCGATTGGAATAATGAAGTAATCCTGCTGCGGGATAGACTTGCAAAGACGTTCCAATTACAGCTAAATAATCGGCTTGTTGTGTGATTGCTATCGCTTCGTCTAAAGCGGGAACTGCTTCTCCAAACCAAACAATATGCGGTCGTAATTGATGTCCGGCTGGATCTACATCTCCCAAAATTAAATCGGAAGACCAATCAAGAACATAGTTTTCATTTCGTGTACTTCGTACTTTTAGTAATTCGCCATGCAGATGCAACACTTTGGTACTTCCTGCTCTTTCATGGAGATTGTCTACGTTTTGGGTAATGACGTACACATCAAAATCGACTTCAAATTCGGCTAAGACTTGGTGACCAAGATTTGGACTTACTTCACGCAATTGTTTTCTTCGTTGGTTGTAAAAGTCCAAAACCAGTTCTTTATTTTTATGCCAACCCATTGGAGAAGCGACTTCCATAACGTCGTGACCTTCCCAAAGTCCATCAGCATCTCGAAAGGTTTTGATGTCACTTTCTGCGGATATTCCGGCTCCTGTTAATACTACTAGTTTCTTTTTCACACTTTTTTTATTATAATTTTCTATTCCAAACTTGTCATTCCGACGAAGGAGGAATCTCATAATCTGAATAACTTGATGAGATTGCTTCGCCAGTTCGAGCAAAGCTCTCGAGTCCTCGTTCCTCCGAATGACAAAATAGGGATGTTTATTTTAAGTTATAAAAGTAGCATTTTTAATAAATTCAGTTTTACTATTTTTACAAAAATAATTTTTAGATGGTCGATTTAGAGTATTTAGCTTATTTGGAAGAAATGCTTACCGAAAATCGCAAAGAGCGATTTCTAAACGTTTTGCAACACCGCACCAATCATTTTACGATTGCTGTAGAAGATATATTTCAGTTTCATAACACCAGTGCAGTAATGCGTAGTTGTGAGGTTTTTGGCATTCAGGAATTGAATATTGTCGAGCAGCGTTTTGGAAAAAACATCGATAAGGAAATTGCTATGGGAGCCCAGAAATGGGTCGATATCAATAAATTCGAAACCATCAATAATTGTATCGATTCCTTAAAAGAAAAAGGGTATCAAATCATCGCCACAACGCCACATAACGATTCGTGCCTGTTGCATGAATTTGATGTAACAAAAAAAAGTGCGTTCTTCTTCGGCACAGAAAAAGAAGGACTTTCTCAAGAGGTTATGCAACAAGCTGATGGATTTTTGAAAATTCCGATGGTGGGATTTACCGAGAGTTTGAACATATCGGTTTCCGCAGCGATTATCATTCAGGATTTAACCAACCGATTGCGACAATCCAATGTGAATTGGCAATTATCTGAGGATGAAATTTTAGAGAAAAGATTGCTTTGGGCGAAAAATACGATTAAGGATATTAAGCGGATTGAAGAGCGGTATTTTTTAGAGAAAAGATCGCTGCGCTGAAAGAACCAAGACCGCTGCACTCCAAGAGTAAAGATTCCTTTTAGTAGGATTTTATCTTTCTTCTTGCAGTGCAGCGGTCTTTATTCTATTCTCTTTTTTATTTTTTCTTCAACACCTTATATTCCTCATAACATTGACTAATCGCATCCATAATCTGTAAATCGTTTGCGGTTTCGATAAACGATTGCGAATAGCTGCAATGTGCTAAAATTTCGGGGATGTCATTTTTGTCAATTCCGAGTAAAACAGCGATGGTTTCCCTGTCGAATTTGGATTCCAACAAACGACGCACGGTATCGTCTTTCCGCATTTCTTTTAACTTCTTGAGTTCCTTGGGTTTCTTGCCAAAGAAATTATAAAGCATATCGGCGGGATTAAAAATAGAGTTCATCACACGCGAAAATGCTTTAGGAGAATTCTCTCCAATCTCATAAGCAGTGGGTAAACCCGAAATACTGTAGCGGTAATTTTCCTGTTCTGGAATCAATTTGGTATCGACTTCGAGATAGCCAGTAAGCGTATAGCGTTTGATGATTACTTCTTCAAGAGCTATGGCTTTTTCAGTCAATAGAATTTTGGATATTCCGTTTTTCACCCAGTCATTGGTCACTTTTACTTTTATTGACTGAAAGCCAATACAAGTAATGTGCAATGTGTCTGTGGGGGAAGCGTCAATTTCAAAATAGCCTTTCTCATTAGAAATTGTTCCTTTGACTTTATTTATGTTGATGATGTTAACATTAGCCAAAGGAAAAAGTGTACTTTCATTAGCAATAACTCCGGAAACTTTTTTTAAAACTGGGTTGTCTTGTGCAAATAGTGCAGTGGTAAGCAGTAAAAATAAAGAAGCTACAATATATTTCATAATCCAATTTGATGGTTTAAAAGTAGTAAACCTTTTAAAATATATTGTAGCTACAGTAAATAATTATAAGAAAATTAACAAACGATAGTCATTAACTTCTTCTTGGTCTTCTTTCTCTTGGTTTATCAGCCGAACCTTCTGAACGTCTTGGCGCTCTGTCGGAAGTTCCTTCAGAACGACGTGCAGGTCTTTCTGATGAAAATCCACCTGTTCCGCCAGTTCTTGGAGCTGCACTTCTTGATTCGCTTCTTCCTCCTCCAAAACCACCTTCTCTTGGTGCTCTCTCAGAAAATCCGCCACTTCTTGGAGCTGAACCTCTTTCGATTTTTGGTCCGAAACCACCGCTTCTTGGAGCCGCGCTTCTTTCGCTTCTGAATCCGCCACCAGAACTTCTTCCGCCACCGAAACCGCCAGAACTTCTTCCATTATGGTCACGTCGATTCGAACTTCCACCATCGTTTTTAGAAATTTCTACGTTGATTCGTCGCCCGTTCATGTCAAAACCATTAAGGACAGACATCACTTTTTCAGTATGTTCACCATCGGTATTAAAGAATGAGAAACCTTCTTTAACATCTACTTTAAACACGTCATCACGACCTAAGTCTAAGGTATCTTTTAAGAAATCTTTCAACTGCATCCAATCGAAATCGTCTCTTGAACCGATGTTAACGAAATAACGAACTGGATCTCCAGCACGAATTTCTCTTGGCTCTGAACTTCTTTCACTTCTTTCACCACCTTTTTCACCCGATAAATCGCGTTTCTTTTTGTAGTAATTGATGAAACGGTTGAATTCTACGGACACCATTTTCTTGATTAATTCTTCTTTAGTCAATCCGTCAAGGACTTCGTTGATTGCTGGAAGGTAGTTGTCAATTTCGTGATCAACTTCGGTATCTTTAATTTTATTTGCTAAATGCAGCAATTGGATTTCACAGATTTCAATTCCGTTTGGAACTGTTTTCTCTTGGAATTTTTGTTGGATGATTCTTTCGATAGACGATATCTTACGCAATTCACTTTTCGTAACAATTACAATAGAAGTTCCTAATTTTCCGGCTCTTCCTGTACGACCTGAACGGTGATTGTAGGTTTCGATTTCGTCTGGCAATTGGTAATTTACAACGTGTGTAATATTATCAACGTCAATTCCACGTGCCGCAACATCGGTTGCTACCAACATCTGAATTTGACGACCTCTAAACGATTTCATTACACCATCACGCTGCGCCTGCGATAAATCGCCGTGCAAAGCAGCAGCACTGTAACCATCTTCGATTAATTTTTCAGCAACCGCTTGTGTATCACGTTTCGTTCTACAAAAAACTACAGAGAAAATGTCTGGATTAGCATCGGCCAATCGTTTCAAAGCTTCGTATCGGTCACGGGCGTTTACTAAGTAAAATTCGTGTGAAACGGTAGCAGAACCTGAGTTCTTAGTACCCACAGTTATTTCCTGTGGATTGTGCATAAATTGTTTCGCAATACGTGCAACTTCCTGTGGCATTGTAGCCGAGAATAACCACGTACTTTTTTCGTCTGGAGTTGTAGATAAGATGTTTACGATGTCTTCGTAGAAACCCATGTTTAACATTTCATCTGCCTCGTCAAGGATGCAATAATTAATTTGGGAAATGTTTACGATTCCACGATTAATCATGTCCTGCATTCTACCTGGAGTAGCCACAATAATCTGCGCGCCTCTTTTAATTTCTCTGGCCTGTTCTGTAATACTCGCCCCACCATAAACTGCTACTACATTGATACCTTTTTCGTATTTCGAGTAGTTTTTAATTTCATTCGTAATTTGCAAACATAGTTCGCGAGTAGGAGATAAGATCAACGCCTGTGTATTTCTATTGTCGGCATCAATTTTTTGAATCAGCGGAAAACCAAAAGCTGCCGTTTTCCCTGTCCCTGTTTGAGCCAACGCAACTAAATCTGTGTCTTGTTCCAATAGCATTGGAATCGCTTTTTCCTGTACTTCGGTCGGATTCTCAAATCCTAGATCGATAATCGCACGTTGTAGCGACTCACTCAATCCTAATTGTTCAAATTTGTTCATTATTTATTTTTAAATTCGGTGCAAAGGTAAGGTATAAAAACGGTTTAAACTAATTTGTTGTATCTTGATAATCAGCTTGTTGAATTTTAGATGAAAGTTGGTAGCTGGGAGATGGAAGAAGTTGAAGTACTTATATTATTTTTTAGATAAAAACTTCCCGCTTCCATCTTCCCACTTCCCACCTTTTTATTTTAAAAAACTCACCAATTGTTTTACTGCAATTCCACGATGGCTTATGCTAGATTTTTCTTCCATAGTCAATTGGGCAAAGGTCTTGGAGTAACCGTCTGCCACAAAAACAGGATCGTAACCAAAGCCGTTGTTTCCTATTTTTTCTTCGGTAATGGTACCGTTGATGATGCCTGTAAACAGCTTTTGTTCTCCGTTGAGATGGAGACAAATTACCGTTTTAAAATTGGCTTTCCTATTGGTTTTGTCTTTTAAATTTAACAACAATTTATCAATATTATTGCCGTCATTTTTAGGTTCACCAGCATAACGTGCCGAAAAAACACCTGGTTCGCCGTTTAAAATAGCAACTTCCAAACCCGAATCATCGGCAAAGCAATTGAAACCGTACTTTTGAGTAATGTAATTGGCTTTTAAAATGGCATTGCCTTCGATGGTCTCGGCAGTTTCGGGAATATCTTCAAAACAACCAATATCGTGCAAACTCAGAATTTGAATCGTTGCAGGAAGTAATTGCTGAATTTCTTTAATCTTATTGGAATTGTTAGATGCGAAGACGAGTTTCATATTTTTTATGATTGCTGTTTTTATTTACACAGAGTACACAGAGAAATGGCACAGAGAACGATTGAACTTTTTGATTCAAGGCTTATGAACAAAGGAGGCATCTCTGTGCCATTTCTCTGTGTACTCTGTGCAAGAATCATTTGTTTTAACTCAATCGCAGTCTCACATACACGTGTTTGATTCCCTTTTTATCCGAATCGCGTTCGTCGATTTCAAGAATATCGGAAAGTGATTTAAGCATCGGCGTTAGTTTAGCGAAGCCGTAATTTCGTGGATCGAATTCGGGTTTTTTCTTAACGATGAGATTCCCAACGTCACCAAGGAAAGCCCAACCGTCATCGTCTCCAATGGCATCAAGTGTGGCTTCTATAAGTTCGATGGTTTTATTGTCAATTTTGTGGACAATTTCTTTTTCGACTTCTTTTTGCTCCGCCTGTTCGCTAGCGCTTGGGTCAACAGGTTTTTTGGCATCGGAAGTTGTAGTTGGTTTTGGTCTTTTAGCGGCTGAGCCTCGGATTTTTTTAATATGACCTTCCAGCACTTCAATGTAAATAAATCGATCGCAGGCAACAATAAAGGAACTTGGTGTTTTCTTTTCACCAATTCCGATGACTTTCATTCCCGATTCTCGTAGGCGAATTGCCAATCGTGTAAAATCGGAATCGCTGGAAACGATGCAAAATCCGTCTACTTTATCCGAATATAATAAATCCATTGCGTCAATAATCAAAGCGGAATCGGATGAGTTTTTCCCTGTAGTATAACTGTATTGTTGAATGGGTGTAATGGCGTGTTCGAGTAGCACCGATTTCCAGCCGTTGGCATTAGGCTTGGTCCAATCGGCGTAGATGCGTTTGGTGGTTGGTGTTCCGTATTTTGCGATTTCTTCCATCATTCCTTTTACATTGCTGTAGGGAACGTTATCGGCATCGATGAGTACGGCTAGTTTTAATTCTTTTGTATTTTGTGACATTTTTTGTTGGTTGTTGGTTGACAGTTGCTGGTTGTCGGTTCTTCATACTTTTTACTTCGTAAATCGTATTTTTATAAATTCAAATATACAAACTTTATTACTACTACAGCTTTAGCCCAGATGGAAATGGTTCCGTCCCAAAAGACGGGATTGAAACAACCACTATTTTTTGCTAACGCTACAGAGCGACTATAGGAGCTACTGTAACGTTTTGCAAAAAAAGACGTTGCAAAAAAAGGTTGCAATGAACAGCTGGAGATGGCTTCAAGAAAAAGCTGATAAGTTTCAACAGATTGCTTCGTTCCTCGCAATGACGCCTTCTAAAAATAATTTTACTTTAACTACAATATTCAAGCAGAAATATT
>JANNCY010000219.1:0-33244 GCA_031387085.1 Flavobacteriales bacterium
TCTTGGAAAATGGTATTTAGAATTGGACTCCAATAGTGTTAAAGCAGAAAGTTATTTTACCAATTCCTTACAAATTGCAAAATCTTTATCGGATAAAACCTTCGAAATAGAAGCTGTTGAAGCTTTAATAATGGTCAAAAAGAAACAAGGAAATTACTTCGAAGTCAGTCAGTTGCAAAACAAAGTCATTCAAATAAAAGATGCTTTTTATTCTTTTGAAAGAGAACAAATCGTAAAAAGTCTGGAAGTCCAATTTGAAGTGGCCGAAAAAAATAGAAAACTCAAATTAATTTCCGCCGAAAAAGAAGTTTCCAAACTCACCAATTACTTGCTCATTAGTTTATTGGTGTTGGTGTTTGTTATTTTTACCATATTGTATTTCTTCTTGCAAAAAATCAACAAACGCGACAAGCAATTATTGAAAACCAAAGAAGATTTGGTGACCGTTATGGAAGAACAGGAACGATTAAAAGCGCAACAATTTCAAAATGACATCGAACACAAAGAAAGTCAGTTGAGTGCCATCACGATTCAAATGGTCGAAAAAAATGAATTGTTGGATGAAATAAAAACCATCCTGAATAAAAAAGAACCGACATCCGAAAACGAATTAAAAAAACTCGTAAATAAATACACTATTCACGACAACAATTGGAAAGATTTTGATCATCATTTTGAAAGTGTCAACAAAAATTTCTACACCCGTTTAAAACAAAAATATCCCGAAATTAGTTCTAATGATTTAAAAATTTGCGCTTTGATAAAATTAAATTTATCGATTAAGGAAATGGCTACTATTTTAAACATTTCCCCCGACAGTGTGAAAACTGCGCGACATCGTTTACGTAAAAAATTACAGTTACCAACCGAAGAAAACCTTACCGATTTCATACTATCGGTGTAAAAGCAAAAGGTACGCATTTAAAAATACGTTCATGTTTACCAAATGTCAACCAAAAATTTTAACAAACTAAATAAATAAAAATTAAATTTGTTATTAGAAAATTTACAAATTAAAAAATCAAACAAAAAAATAAATTGCTATGAGGAAGAATTACATTATTTTAAGTTTTGTTTTGCTCTTTACTACTTTAAATTCACTAGCACAAGTAGTAAATGGTAACTTTGAAATTGTAAAACCCAATTTTTTACCGAGTAACTGGGGAATGAATTTCACACAATCCGTGACATTTAACCCTATAACAGGACAAAGTACGAGTAACAATATTCTGTTCACCTCGAGCATTCCATCAATGGTTTATGCGAGTTCAGAAGCGCATACAGGTCAATATGCAATGGAGATTTCCAATGCTTTTAATCAAACACAAAATAGTGTCATACCGGGTGAAGCAATCGTTTTTAATGATGCCACTCAAGATACTCCGGGCTGGAATCCAGGTATTCCTGTAAATCCGACTGCCATTATTGAAAGACTGGGTTTTTACTATAAATTTTTAGCGGTTGGAAATGATATTGCACAGGCAAAGATGATCCTATTTGATGCCAACGGAATTGAAATTGGAAGAACCACTGTTGACATTCATGGAACCGACAATCAATACCACTACATCTATTCGTATATCTACCACCCTTATAATATACAGCCTGCTTCTATGCAGATTTCGTTCACTATGGCAAAACCAGGCTCTACACCAACTTTTGGAAGCCGACTAATTATCGATAATGTGATCACCAATCATCAGTCGTTATCTTTAATTGAAAATCCAATTAATGATTCTTTTAGAGTGTACCCAACATTGGTAGATAGCGAAATTAATGTTGTTCCAACCAGTCAAACAGAAGGAACTATCGATTATAAAATAATAAATGCACAAGGACGAATTGTAAAACAAAATACCGTTGCCAATACATCCGAATATATTTATACAATGAATGTAGCTGATTTAAGTTCCGGAATTTACTTTTTAGAAATCGATTCCAATTCCGAAAAAATTATCAAGAAATTCATTAAAAAATAAAGGTTATACGTTTAAAGTTAATTGGAATGAACTGGGTTGAAAACTGTTTTCAATCCAGTTTTTTTATTTACGATAATTACTATCTTTACGGAATAAATAATTTTTAACTATGGATTTTTCAGCAAAAATGCTTCGCGATAATGCCCTCGAAAATAAAGTAATTGTAGTCACTGGTGGCGGAAGTGGATTGGGAAAAGCAATGACCAAATACTTTCTCGAATTGGGAGCTAAAGTAGCTATCACTTCGCGTGATATTGAAAAGCTTAAAACTACAGCATCCGAATTAGAAAAAGCAACTGGTGGGAAATGTTTGCCTGTACAATGCGATGTGCGTCATTACGATCAAGTCGAAAATATGCTCGCCGAAGTATTGAAAGCTTTGGGAAAAGTTGATGTGCTTTTAAACAATGCCGCAGGAAATTTTATTTCTCCAACCGAACGACTTTCTGCTAACGCTTTCGATACAGTAATCGATATCGTTTTAAAAGGTTCCAAAAACTGTACACTTGCCTTTGGAAAACATTGGATTGATACCAAACAAACTACCTCTACAATCTTAAATATTGTCACTACCTATGCGTTTACAGGATCTGCTTATGTGGTTCCGAGTGCAACTGCAAAAGCTGGAGTGCTAGCCATGACGCGAAGTTTAGCGGTAGAATGGGCAAAATACGGTATCCGTTCGAATGCGATTGCCCCTGGCCCATTTCCCACAAAAGGAGCTTGGGACCGATTGCTACCTGGCGACTTGGCGGATAAGTTTGACATGTCTAAAAAAGTACCTTTAAAACGTGTGGGTGATCATCAGGAATTAGCGAATTTAGCTGCGTATTTGGTATCCGATTTTTCGGCCTACATCAATGGTGAAGTTGTGGTAATTGATGGTGGCGAATGGTTGCAAGGTGCAGGACAATTTAATATTTTAGAAAAAATTCCGTCTGAAATGTGGGACATGCTCGAAGCGATGATTAAGAACAAAGGAAGTAAATAGTGTTCAGTGAGCAGTGTTCAGTTAAATTATATTGATAAAACAAATTTAAAGTCAGATTGAAATTTTTCATTCTGACTTTTTTATTTGAAAATGAAAGTTTGTATTTAACTCTGAACACTGACTACTGAGCACTGAACACTGCACACTGAATACTGAACACTAAAAATTACAAGATTGTTAACAAATAACATTTCCAAAACCCATAATAAATTGTATTTTTACCACTCAAAATTTGAAAAGAATAAATGGGTAAAATCATTGCAATTGCCAACCAAAAAGGTGGTGTAGGAAAAACGACAACTTCGGTTAATTTGGCTGCGTCACTGGGAGTTTTAGAAAAAAAAGTGTTATTAATTGACGCCGATCCGCAAGCGAATGCGAGTTCGGGATTGGGGATTGATGTGGATAGTGTTGTCATAGGCACTTATCAAATTATCGAACAAAGCAATATTCCGAGTGAGGCAATCTTGAAAACAACATCACCGAATGTAGATATTATTCCAGCACACATTGATTTGGTTGCCATCGAGATTGAATTGGTCGACAAAGAAAACCGCGAGTACATGCTCAAAGAAGCCTTGGAAAAAATAAAAGACGATTACGATTATATATTGATTGATTGTGCACCATCATTGGGATTGTTGACGTTAAACGCATTAACCGCAGCCGACAGTGTATTGATTCCGATTCAATGTGAATATTTTGCTTTAGAAGGATTGGGAAAACTATTGAATACGATAAAAAGTGTTCAAAAAATCCACAATCCGAATTTAGATATTGAAGGTTTGCTTTTAACCATGTTCGACAGCCGTTTGCGTTTGTCGAATCAAGTGGTGGAAGAAGTTCAAAAACATTTTAGCGACATGGTTTTCAAAACTATTATTCAGCGAAATGTAAAATTAGGCGAAGCACCAAGCTTTGGTGAAAGTATTATTGGTTTTGATGCGACAAGCAAAGGTGCTGCTAATTACCTAAGTTTAGCTGAAGAAATTCTCAAAAAAAATAGTAATTAATTTATGACAAAGGCAGTAAAAAAACAAGCATTAGGAAGAGGATTGTCAGCATTGCTAAAAGATCCGGATAACGATATCAAATCGGTTGATGACAAAAATGCTGATAAAGTTGTTGGAAATATTATTGAACTTGATATTGAATCAATCGACTTTAATCCGTTTCAACCAAGAACCAATTTTAATGAAGAAGCGCTACAGGAATTAGCGACTTCTATAAAAGAATTGGGTGTTATTCAACCTATTACTGTCCGTAAACTCGATTTTAATAAATACCAATTAATTTCTGGAGAGCGTCGTCTTCGTGCTTCCAAATTAATAGGATTGCAAACGATTCCTTCGTACATCCGAATCGCTAATGACAATGAATCGTTAGTGATGGCTTTGGTAGAAAACATACAACGTCACGATTTAGATCCGATAGAAATTGCCTTATCCTACCAACGTTTGATTGAAGAAATTCAACTCACGCAAGAACAAATGAGCGAACGCGTGGGCAAAAAACGTTCAACGATTACCAATTACTTACGTCTTTTAAGATTAGATCCGATTATCCAAACGGGAATACGTGATGGATTTATCAGTATGGGACACGGTCGTGCGATTATCAATATTGAAAACCACGACGTGCAATCGGATATCTATCAGAAAATTGTTAGTCAGAATCTTTCCGTAAGAGAAACAGAAGTTTTGGTTAAAAACTATCAAAACAGTCTAAAACCGGCAGCAACTAAAACTGCAAAATCGAGTTCTTTCACAGTTGAAACTGCGCAAAAGAAAGCCATTACTGATTTTTTCGGAGCTAAAGTAGAAGTAAAATTATCTGGAAATGGGAAAGGAAAAATTACCATTCCGTTTCATTCGGAAGAAGATTTTAATCGCATCGTAAAGCTAATCAACAACTAGTGCGTGGCATACTGCACATAGCTTTTTTTGTTTTCCTTTTTGGAATATCGAATGCATATTCGCAAAATGAATTGAAAGGAACCGAAAATCTAATCATTCGAGATACTTTAAGAAAACCAATAAATCCACTTGCACCAGCAAAAGCAGCATTTTATTCAGCTATTTTACCCGGACTCGGACAAGCCTACAACAAGAAATATTGGAAAATTCCAGTCGTATATGCTGCTATAGGAACCGGAGTTTACGCCTACGTTTGGAATAATAAAAAATACCATACTTATCGTGATGCTTACAAACAACGATTGGCAGGTAAAGAAGATGAGTTTCCATTTCTGGATGATGCCCGATTGATCCAGGGACAAAAAGTCTATCAAAAAAACAGGGATTTATCGGCCATTATTACCGTGGCTTTGTATATTTTAAATATCGTTGAAGCCAATGTCGACGCGCATCTAATTCAATTTAATGTAAATGACAATCTTACATTTCGTCCCAATATTCAACAAAATGAAATCAATAATAAACAAAATTTAGGCCTCGCATTTACGTATAAATTTTAAGTTTTTTTAACATATATCATTGTAACACAAACCCCTACAAACCAACTAATACAACAATGAAAATAGCACTTCTCGGTTACGGAAAAATGGGACAAGTAATTGAACAAATTGCTTTAGAAAGAGGTCATGAAATTGTATTGCGAAAATCAATTGACGATGCTTATGATGGATTGCAATATGCCGATGTTTCAATTGAATTCAGTGCTCCAGATGCTGCCGTTGCTAATATTTCTGAAAGTTTAAACAAAGGGATTCCTGTGGTTTCAGGAACTACAGGTTGGTTGGAAGAATACAATAAAATGACTCGTTTGTGTGAAGAAAAAAATACGGCTTTCATTTACGGTTCTAATTTTAGTTTGGGCGTAAATTTGTTTTTTGAATTGAACGATTATTTGGCAAAGATGATGTCGAAATTTACAGAATACAAAGTGGAAATGGAAGAAATCCATCACACACAAAAATTAGATGCGCCAAGCGGTACCGCCATTTCGTTAGCCAATAGTATCATCAATCACACCAATTACGACAATTGGACATTAGACAATCCGGATGCAAACGAACTTAAAATTGACGCCAAACGAATTGAAAATGTACCCGGAACACACACGGTTTCTTATGCATCAGCAGTAGATACCATCGAAATAAAACACACCGCTCACAACCGTAACGGATTTGCCCTAGGAGCTGTAATTGCCGCCGAATGGCTGGTTGGTAAGAAAGGCGTTTTTACGATGCGAGACGTTTTGAATTTAGAAAAAAGAACATAGAACATAGAATATAGAATTTAGATGAGTTCGAATAAGCGCCATAATTATAAAAATTTAAAAATCTGGCAATTGGGAATTGAAATCGCCAATGATATATCGGACATTTTAATCGATTTCCCTAAACATGAAAGATACGATTTAAGTTCGCAAATAAGTAGATGTTCTGTTTCAATGCCAAGTAATATAGCTGAAGGTTCTTCACGAACGGATAAGTCTTTTAGTCATTTTTTAGACATTTCACTAGGATCTTCCTTTGAATTAACAACACAATTAATCGTTGCAAAACATAGAAAATATTTAATCGAAAGTACATTTCAAAAATTAGAATTGAAAATAGAAGAATTTCAAAGAATGACAATGTCATTTCAAAACGGACTAACATAAGTCTATTCTCTATATTCTATGTTCTATATTCTTAAATCTTAAAAACAAAAATTATGACACTATATCAATGGTTTATCTTTTTCCTCGGAGTTCAATTAATCCACTATTTAGGAACTTGGCGTTTGTATGAAAAAGCAGGAAGAAAAGGATGGGAAGCAGCTATTCCGATTTACAATTCGATTGTATTAATGAAAATTATCAATCGCCCAACTTGGTATACTTTCTTACTGTTTATTCCAGTAATTAACTTAATCATGTTTCCGATTGTTTGGGTAGAAACCTTGAGGAGTTTTGGTAAAAACAAAGCTTTTGATACGATATTGGGTGTACTTTCACTTGGTTTTTACATTTATTATGTCAATTATACGCAAGATGTAAAATATATTGAAAACCGCAGTTTAAAAGCTACCAATGCTGTTGGAGATACTGTTAGTTCATTATTGTTTGCCGTTATTGTGGCGACTCTTGTGCATACGTATTTTATTCAACCATATACCATTCCTTCTTCATCGTTAGAGAAATCCTTATTAATTGGTGATTTCTTATTCGTGAGCAAAGTCAACTATGGAGCAAGAACTCCGATGACTGCAGTTGCTGCTCCGATGGTTCATGATACTTTACCATTAATAAATAAAAAATCGTACTCTAGTTGGCCGCAATTGCCTTACTTCCGTTTTCCTGGTTTTGAAAAAATTAAAAACAATGATATCGTGGTTTTCAATTGGCCAAGAGATACATTATTCAATATGTACAAACCAGCCGACAAACGTTATGATAAACCAATTGATAAAAAAACCAATTATGTAAAACGTTGTGTTGGAATTCCAGGTGATGAATTGCAAATTAAAAATGGTATTGTGTATATTAATGGTAAAGAATTAATTTTACCGGAAAGAGCCAAACCACAATATTCTTACGATGTTACTTTTGATAAAAATTCAACAACCGATTTTGAAAACGTATTTAAAGATTTAAAAATTACAGATGGCTATCGTTTTAAAAGCGAGGCAAGAGATACCTTAATCATCTTTGCTTTAACGCATGAAGGATATGAAAAACTAAAAACGGTTTCAGGAATAACATCGATTAACAGAGTTGTACGAAAAGGTCCGGAAGACGGAATTTTTCCTGACTTTCAAGACGGAAAACCATCAGTAACTAATAACTGGAGTTGCGATAATTTTGGTCCGATTTACATTCCACAAGCCGGAAAAACAGTTGCCTTAAATGCACAAACGTTGCCGTTTTATAAAATTATCATTACAGAATATGAAGGCAACAAATTAAAAGTAGTTGGAAATGATATTTACATTAACAACAAAATAGCGACTTCCTACACCTTCAAAATGGATTACTATTGGATGATGGGAGACAACCGACACAATTCGTTAGACGCCCGTTATTTTGGTTATACACCCGAAAACCACATCGTTGGAAAACCAATTTTTATTTGGATGAGTTGGGACACCAATGGTAAAGGTATCAATAAAGTCCGTTGGGAAAGAGTGTTTACAACCGTGAATGGAGAAGGTCAACCGCAATCGTACTTTAAGTATTTCTTAATTGCATTGGGACTTTATTTTGTTGGTGAGTATTTTTGGAAGAAACGTAAAGCGAAAAAAGTTTAGATTCTATTGTCATTCCGAGGAACGAGGACTCGAGAGCTTTGCTCGAACAGGCGAAGCAATCTCATCAATTAATTCTGATTATGAGATTCCTCGTTCCTCGGAATGACAAGTTTGTGAGAAAATAATATGAACAACATCATCATCCATCCTACCTATTTCCCCTCAATCAGTCATTTTGTGGCTATAGCCAACGCTGAGAGAGTTACGTTTGAAATGGATGATAATTTTCAAAAGCAAACCAATCGCAATAGGATGTTTATCTTCAGTCCAAATGGATTACAGTTGTTAAATATTCCAATTAAACACAGCAAAGAAGCCAATCAAAAAACAAAAGATGTAAAATTAGAAACATCTTTTGATTGGCAAAAGCAACATTTCAAATCGTTAGAAGCAGCCTACAGAACTTCTCCTTTTTTTGAATATTTTGAAGACGAATTGCTTCCGATTTTTCAAAAGAAACATACGTTTTTAATGGATTTGAATTTGCAAACTATGGAAATTATCTTTAAATGTTTGCGCCTTGATTTTTCATACGATGAAACAACGGAATATTTTCATGAAATTACCGATAAAACTGATTTTCGGAATTTAGCAAATGGAAAAAAAGATACTTCTACTTTCGAATCATACACACAAGTTTTCGATGACAAACATGGTTTTTTAAACAACTTGAGTATTTTGGATTTGCTTTTTAATGAAGGACGATATGCTTTGGATTATTTGAGAAAGCAAACTTTATGATTATTCTATTTTCAATCGCGTCATTACAGGATAATGATCGGAGTTTATAAATTTTGGGAAGTTGGTAAAACTTTTTACTTTCATTTTTTTATCAGCAAAAATATAATCAATTCGTGCGGGATAATATTTGAAATTATAGGTTTGTCCAAAGCCATTTCCAGCTTCTTCAAAACAATCGTTTAGATTTCCTTTAATGCTTCTATACACATAAGAAAACGCGCTGTTATTCATGTCGCCACAAATAATAATGGGAAATTTACACTCGTTTTTATGATCCATTAAAAGTGCTGCTTGTGATTGTTGCTGTTCAAAAGCTTTCCGGATTCTTTTAAAAACTTGTTGCGATTTTTCTTGGTTGATAGCATCCACATTGTCTTGAATCTCATTGACATCTGGCGTTATTTTTATCGATTGCAAATGCATGTTGTAGACTCTAATCGTATCTGTTCCTTTTCGGATATCTGCAAAAACAACACTGTTGTCCGACTTCGGTAATTCGATTTTTCCATTATCAATAATCGGATACTTGGAAAAAATGGCTTGTCCCGTTTTTATTCTTTTCCCTTGCATGAAAATAAACTTGTATTTATATACTTTCAAATCAATATTGGCTGATTCTGAATATTCCTGAATGCATAAAATATCGGGATTGTTATCATTAATAAAATTTAGGATTTCTTCGCCAACACTTTCTTTAGGAAGCCATTGAAATAAATTAAACAGCCGAACATTGTAGCTCATCACCACAAAATCGCCTTCTTCATGTGGTAACTCATTGGAAGAAAATTTATAAAATTTATTGATGAATGTGATTCCGAGCAACAAAACAATTCCGGAAATGATTATTTGACGTTTTAATTGCAGTAACCAATACAAAAAAAACAAGCCGTTTAAAATCAGGAATAAAGGTAAAATCAGCGTGAGTACCGATAATAACGGAAATAATTTCGGCGCTAAAAAAGGCAATAAATACGCAACGAAAGTCAATACAGTCAACACTATATTGAAAACAAACATTACTTTATTAAACCGTGAGAGCTTCTTCATTACTTACCTGCTTTAAACAAAAACTCTTTTTCTTGAGCAGTTAAACTATCATAACCCGATTGACTTATTTTATCTAAAATTTCGTCAATTTGCTGTTGTGATTTGTCTTTAATAACCACTTTACTATCCTTTTTTGTAGCAGGTTTTTTGGGATTAACATGTACTTTTTTGAATGTTGACTTCTTTGTAGGAGCAACGAAATTAATAAAAAAATTGATGATACTTGTAACGATGTTGCTCAAATCGGTTCCGTTTATCAGAAGTTTAATATAAATAAATCCGAATAATGCGCCAGCTAAATGTGCTATATGACCACCGGTATTATTCAATGACAATTGAATAAAATCGATAAATAGTAAGAAAAAAGATATCTGCCAAAGTTTTAGTTTAAAGACACCAAAAAGACGTACATCCATAAAAGGTTGGTAGGTAACCGTTGCAAATAAAATAGCCATAATAGCTCCAGAGGCACCAATCATCTCTACGCTCAAATTAATCAATGCCGGAAAAAAAGTATAGCCAACAATGTATATCAAACCCGAAAACATAGCGCCCAAAATGTAAGTACCCAGTAATTGTTTTTGTGTAAAAAAGGTAGTAAACAATCGGCTAACATAGAATAACATCAGCATATTCAAAAGAAGGTGAATGATACTGCTGTGAAAAAACGCATACGAAATTAGGGACCAAGGTTTCCAAAATAAATCAATACTATTGGAAGACAAACTCACATAGTCGATGTAATTTATAGGAAATGAACACAGTTTCAAAATAGAAAAAACAACTTCCGGAATTACAAAAAGTAAAATATTCCAGAAAATAAGCCGAATAGCAATTCCGCCCATTTTATATTGTAATTTTAAATCTTGAAGTACTGTCATCTTAATTCCAACGGTTTTTATTAAACTGATTTTTCTTCCAAAACCACATCATTATAAATCCGGTTATGGCACCACCGATGTGAGCGAAATGCGCTATTCCGGTGCTTCCTGCTCCGAATAATGAACTTCCTTTTAATCCTAAAACTAAATCGACAGCTAATAATCCCGGAACAAAATACTTTGCTTTTATCGGAATCGGAATGAACATTAATCCCAATTGCGCATTTGGAAACATAAAAGCAAATGCTGTTAATAATCCGTAAATGGCTCCTGATGCTCCAACTGCGGTAGAATTATAAGTCACACGTGCTTCCATCAACGTGTTAAATTGTTCTTGCGTACAATGCGCTCGATCTAAGATAGTTTTTACGTTACTATCGATCATTTGGTTTTTAGTATCGAACAGATTTTGGTAATCAGCATTCATCAAAACTTTAATATCGGCTTCCGATAATTTTAAACTAGATAAACCATCTAATACGGAATGATATTCAAAATAATTAACACCCGAATGAAGCAATACAGCACCCAATCCACAGGAAATATAAAAAAATAAAAATTTCTTTCCTCCCCAAAAATGCTCTAAAGCACTTCCAAAAGAATACAACGCAAACATATTGAAAAAAATATGCATCACATTAGGTAATGGCGCATGCATAAACATGTGCGTAATTGGTTGCCAAATTCTAAAATTGGGGTTTTCAAAATAAAATTCTGAAAATAAAAGATAGGCATTCGTATTAGGTATCTGAGATCCAATAAAAAAAATGATATTTATTATCAAAAGCTGTTTTACAACTGGCGTGATGTTCATCATAACGTAAATTTTTTATCTAAATCTTCGGCACTAATCGTGATAAATGTAGGTTTTTGAAAAGGCGAAACCGTAGTTTCTTTACAAGCAAAAAGGTTATTTACGATATTTACTTGTTCGGTTTCGGTTAAATAGGTTCCGGTTTTAATAGCTAAACTTCGCGCCATCGATTTGGCTATAGTGTCGTTTTGAGAGAAACTACTATTCGGAATTCCGTCTACTAAATCGTGCAATAACGATTCAATTATTTTCGACACCTGACTTTCTGAAATCGAAACCGGAATTCCTGAAATCGTAATGTTGTCGTCCGAAATGGCATCAAAAATAAAACCTGTATTTTCTAACGACTCTTGCAATTCTTTAATCAATACGATTTCATTGCTCGAAAAATGCAGCTTTAACGGAAATAACATTTGCTGACTCGACGCATGTCGGACCGTCATACTTGTTAAGAACTGCTCGTATAAAATGCGTTGATGTGCACGCTGTTGGTCGATAATTACCATTCCGGATTTTATCGGACTCACAATGTATTTTTTCTGAATTTGGTACGTGTGCTTTACTTCTTGCTCGTCATCTTTTTCATTAAATAAGGAAGCCGTGACTTCATCATTTTCAAAAGTGACTGTGTCGATTTCGTGTGTATCTTGTTTTAAACCAACGTATAAACTTTCCCAATTATTTTGTAGATCGGACTTTTTATAGGTCGTTCCTGAATAGGATTTCGCCGGCTTTTCATCAGCAAAAGGATTGTACGCCTGATCGACTTGAACGACAGGTCGTTCTGCTTCTTTATTCTGATAACTATACGGCGTATCCAAATTGGGATCACGATCAAAATCCAAAGTCGGAACCACATTAAATTGTCCCAAACCATGTTTGATGGTGGCGCGCAAAATAGCATATAATGCATGTTCATCATCAAATTTTATTTCGGTTTTTGTGGGATGGATATTGATGTCGATAGTGTTTGGAGGCACATCCAAATAAATGAAATAACTGGGCTGAGCTCCATCTTTTAATAATCCTTCGTACGCATTCATAACTGCATGATGCAAATAACCACTTTTGATGTATCGGTCGTTGACGAAGAAAAATTGCTCCCCGCGATTCTTCTTTGCAAATTCGGGTTTTCCAACAAAACCTTTAACGGTAACTATTTCAGTTTCTTCTTGAACTGGGACTAATTTTTCGTTGGTTTTTCCCGAGAAGATATTGACAATTCGTTGTCTTATGTTAGAATTTGGCAAGTTAAACGATTCACTTCCGTTATGATACAAAGTGAAATTAATCGCAGGATGCGCTAAGGCCACTCGTTGAAATTCGTCGATGATATGTCGCAATTCAATGGTTTCCGACTTTAAAAAATTACGTCGTGCCGGAATATTAAAAAAAAGATTCTTCACTGCAAATGAAGTTCCTTTTGGAGTAACGATAGGTTCTTGGGAAATAAATTTACTTCCTTCAATAATGATATGATTCCCTAATTCATCTTGTGCTTGTTTGGTTTTCATTTCAACATGAGCAATCGCCGCGATAGACGCTAATGCTTCTCCTCTAAATCCTTTAGTATGCAACGAAAATAAATCTTCCGCTTGACGGATTTTAGAAGTCGCATGACGCTCAAAACACAATCGTGCATCGGTAACACTCATTCCATCACCATTATCAATCACTTGAATTAATGCTTTCCCAGCGTCTTTGACAATCAATTTGATGTCGGTTGCTTTGGCATCAACAGCGTTTTCGAGCAATTCCTTAACTACAGAAGCTGGTCTTTGCACCACTTCTCCAGCGGCAATCTGATTGGCAACATGATCGGGAAGTAATTGAATTATGCTTGACATTTTTTAGTTTCAGTGTTCAGTTATCAGCATAAGCTGAAAAATCAAAGTTAGCAAATTTAAATAAAAACTATTGGTAATTATAGTTAAGACCTTACTAAAAAACAAAAAACCCATTCGAAAAAGAATAGGTTTACCATTTTAATAGAAAAGTCATCTGCTTGGCCTAGCTCATCTCCGAATTTTTTCGCAATTCTGCCATTTTTATAGCGGCTATTGCTGCTTCTGTACCTTTGTTTCCGTGAATGCCTCCGCTTCTGTCAATCGATTGTTGTTCGGTATTGTCGGTCAATAAACAAAAAATTACAGGAACATCAGTTTGTACATTTAAGTCTTTTATCCCTTGCGTAACACCTTCACAAACAAATTCAAAATGCATGGTTTCGCCTTTGATAACACAACCAATAGTTATGACACAATCGACATTTTGAGTTACAATCATGCGCTGCGCACCGTAAACGAGTTCAAAACTTCCGGGAACATTCCAGCTGATAATATTTTCGAGAACCGCTCCGCAATCTAAAAGTGCTGCAATGGCTCCATTATACAACCCTTCTGTTATATGATCATTCCATTCAGAAACAACAATCCCAAACCGAAAATCTTTCGCATTTGGGATTGTGTTTTTATCGTAATTGGATAAGTTTTTATTTGCAGTAGCCATAGTCAATTATGAATTATGAATTCTGAATTATGATGTACAATTCGTAATTCATAATTTGTAATTCGTAATTAATTTATTGCGCCATTCCGATTAAGCCATCAATAGTAGCTGCTTCTGGAGACTGATCGTATTTCTCTTTTATTTGCGTAAAATATTTTAGAGCATCTGCTTTATTTCCAAGCGCATAAGCAGTTTGACCTGCTTTTAATAAAAATCTTGGAGCTGTTAATTCGTTAGCGCTTGCATCTGCTGCTTTTATATAATACTCTAATGCTTTTTTAGCATCGTTCTTTTGAGCATACGCATCTCCAATAGCTCCAGTAGCAATTGGTCCGAGCATAACATCACTTGAAGTGAATTTTTCTAAATAATCGATAGCCTCTGTATATTTCCCCGTATTTAAATAAGCAATTCCAGCATAATAGTTAGCAATATTTCCGGCATCTGTACCTGAATATTGTTCAGCAATTTCTATAGCTCCTTGTTTTCCTTCAGCACCTTTAAGTACTAAATTGAACAATGAATCTTGAGATTTTTGAACTGTTCCGTCAACTGCTTTTTGGAAATTTTGTTGTGCAACAAATAAATCATCCGCAGCTTCTTGCTCATTTGGTCCTGCAACAAATTTTTGGTACATCAAATAACCAATAGTAACTACTGCAACAGCAGTTAAGAAACCCAAAATGTATTTCTGATTTTTAGCAACAAAATCTTCCGTTCTTGAAGCCGTTTGATCTAAAGCATCAAATGCTTTCGCAGTGGCGCTATCTTTTGCATCAACATTTACATCTTCAATAAAATTATTGTCTAATTTTCCTTCTTTTTCTTTTGGTGATTTGAAACCTCTCTTATTATAAGTTGCCATCTAGTTTTAATTTAGTGTGCGCAAAAATAAAATTTTTATTCAAATTTAAAAGCGATTTTTGTCGATATTTTTCAATAATTTGCAAGCTTTCCAAAATAGCCTGTAAAAAAATACGAGCTTTTCAGCAATAGTAAGTCCTAACAATGTATTTAAAAAAAATTTCTTTATTCAATTATAAAAATTTTTCGGAAGTCAATTTCGATTTTGACGCCAAGATTAACTGCTTTGTTGGAAAAAATGGTGTTGGAAAGACAAATATCCTCGATGCAATCTATCATTTGGCTAATGGAAAAAGTTATTTCAATCCGTTGGCAGTTCAAAATATAAAACACAATGAGGAATTTTTTGTAATTGAAGGTGAATTTGAAAAAGCAAACCGCAGCGAACAAATTATATGCAGTTTAAAAAAAGGACAGAAAAAAATCTTAAAACGCAACGGAAAAACGTATGAAAAATTTTCAGATCATATCGGATTTATTCCGCTTGTTATTATTTCACCAAGCGATAGTGATTTAATTGTTGAAGGCAGCGAAACCAGAAGGCGATTTATAGATACTGTCATTTCGCAATTGGACAGCTCCTATTTACAGCAGCTGATTCAATATCAAAAAATAATTAGTCAACGCAACGCCTTGCTTAAATATTTTGCTTTAAATCATGTTTTCGAAAACGATACGTTAAGTATTTATAACGAACAGTTAAACCAACTGGGGCAATCGATTTTTGAAAAACGGAAATCATTTCTTAATGATTTTATTCCGATTTTTAACCAACATCATCAAGAAATTACAAGCTCCAATGAAACGGTACAATTGGTATATGAAAGCCATTTATTTGAGAAGGATACCAAAACACTTTTGGAAGAAAATTTAGCCAAAGACCGCGCTTTGCAATACACTTCAGTTGGTGTGCATAAAGACGATTTATCGTTTCAGATTGATCATTTTCCAATCAAGAAATTTGGTTCACAAGGACAACAAAAATCATTTTTAATTGCCTTAAAATTAGCGCAATTTGAATTTGTAAAAAAACAAAGTGGCGAAAAACCGATTTTGCTTTTTGATGATATTTTTGATAAACTCGATGAAAGTCGTGTGAGTAAAATAGTCACAATGGTCAATAATGAGCAATTCGGACAATTATTTATTTCGGATACACATAAGGGACGCACCGAAGATATCGTGAAAACGACCCATCAAAGTTATACTATTTTTAATTTATAGTGTCATTGGATTTTGTAAATTAGCCTACTGAAAATAATGAAACCATGAAAAAAATAGTATCCTTATCGTTTATTAGTTTACTTCTTTCAAGTTGTTTTGGACAAACATCAAAAGAAGTGCAGACTATAGCTCCAAAAGTTTTTGCTGAAAAATTAAAAGCTACAAAAAATCCGCAGTTATTGGATGTTAGAACACCCGAAGAATTCCAATCGGGACACCTTGACAATGCTATAAATGTGGATTGGTATGAAGATGACTTTGCCAAAAAAGCAGCCAAATACGACAAATCAAAACCTGTTTTTGTATATTGCAAAGCGGGTATAAGAGGGAAAAAAGCGGCAACCAAATTGGCAGAACTCGGATTTACCAACATCTACAATCTCGAAGGTGGAATTGATGAATGGAACAAAACTAAAAGTAAAAAATAATTACCACTATGATTACCAAAGAAGCGCTTCAATTTTTAGGCGATTTAGTTGCCAACAACAACACCGAGTGGATGCACGCCAATAAAAAGCGATACGAAAATTATAAAAAAGACTATCACAACTATATTGCTTCCATTTTAGCAGAAATAAAACCATTGGACAAATCGTTAGAGCCTTTGGAAGTAAAAAACTGTACTTTTAGAATCAATCGCGATATCCGTTTTTCAAAAGATAAATCCCCGTATAAAACCAATATGGGCGTTTGGTTTACACAAAATAAAAATCGCAAAAACAGTCCGGGTTATTACATTCACTTTGAAAAAGGAAACTCCTTTATCGCAGGTGGGGTTTGGTGTCCGGAACCCAACGAGTTAAAACAAATCCGCAAGGAAATTGAATTTTTTCATGATGATTTGGAGAAAATAGTCAACGAAAAAACCTTTAAGGCAGCATTCGGAACGCTCACTCGCGACGAAAGCAATACGCTCAAAAAAGCACCGAAAGATTTTGATCCAAATCACCCAGCCATTGAGTTTTTAAAACTGAAAAGCTACACCGCTTCGCAAAAAATCGAAGATAAACTTTTCACACAACCTGATTTCAGTAAAAAAATTGCCCAAAAACTGATTGGCTTAAAACCAATGAACGACTTTTTGAAAAGAGCTTTAGAAACGGAAGAATGATTTAATTATGAATTAAAAATTACGAATTACGAATTGCGAATTTTTAATTTCTACTACTTTTGTAATTCGTAATTCACAATTCGTAATTATCTATGCAAATCCACAATAACTTCTCACTAAAAAAATACAACACTTTTGGAATAGAAGCCAAAGCCAAACAATTTGTGGCGGTGCAAACCATAGATGAGTTGAAAACGATTTTACAAAATCATCCCAACGATACAAAATTCATTCTAGGTGGCGGAAGCAATATGTTATTAACTCAAGACATCAACGCTTTAGTAATTCACATTGATTTAAAAGGAAAAACGATTCTCAAAGAAGATGACGATTTTGTTTGGGTGCAAAGCATGGCGGGAGAAAATTGGCATGAGTTTGTACTTTGGACAATTAATCAAAATTTTGGAGGATTGGAAAATATGTCGCTCATTCCAGGAAATGTTGGCACCACTCCAGTGCAAAATATAGGTGCTTACGGAACCGAAATCAAAGATACTTTCGTTTCATGTGAAGCGATGCATATCGAAACGCAAGAACTGCAAACATTCACTAAAGAAGATTGTCATTTTGGTTACAGGGAAAGTATTTTTAAACACGAAATCAAAGACCAATTTATTATAACATCTGTTGTTTTTAAACTAACCAAACGAAATCATAAAATCAATATTTCCTACGGCGATATCACCAAAGAATTGGAAAATCAAAATGTAATTACACCCACATTAAAAGATGTTAGTAATGCTGTAATTGCGATTCGTCAAAGTAAATTACCCGATCCGAAAGAATTGGGAAACAGTGGAAGTTTTTTCAAAAACCCAATTATTTCAATATCGGAATTTGAAAAAGTTCATGCCATACATCCCGAAATGCCACATTATGTTATTTCGGAAACTACCGTAAAAGTCCCCGCTGGCTGGTTGATTGAAAAAGCAGGATTTAAAGGAAAACGTTTTGGCGATGCCGGAATTCATAAAAATCAAGCGTTGGTTTTAGTCAATTATGGAAATGCAACTGGACAAGAAATTCTAACCGTTTCTAAAGACATTCAAGCCACCATTTTAAAAGAATTCGGAATTGCTATTGAAGCCGAAGTGAATGTAATTTAGCAGCATATTTCTTAAAATCCTAATTCAAAAAATCCTAAATCCTAATTTCTGATGTACATACCAGAATTATACAAAAACGAAAACCAAGTGGAAATCCAGAATTTCATTCATGAAAACGGTTTTTCTTTATTAATCAATCAAACCAATGGAAAACTATGGGCAACGCATATTCCTTTGATTCTGGAAACGAACGAAAATGGGAAACAGCAACTCATCGGTCACGTTTCTAAATTAAATCCGCAAGGAGAAAGTTTTAATTCAAATGATGAAGTTTTAGCGATTTTCACTGGACCACATTCGTACATTTCATCGTCGTGGTACGATCATGAAAATGTTCCAACGTGGAATTACCTAGCGGTTCATGTGTATGGAAAAGTAACGCTTTTAAGTCATGAAGAAGCCGTTGCCTCTTTAAAAACCTTAGTTGATAAATACGAATCGAATTCAGAGAATCCAGTTTGTGTTGAAGATTTATCCGAAAAAACAATGCGGGAAGCTCGGGGAATAACAGGTATTAAAATTGCAATTACTTCCATCGAAGCCAAAAAGAAATTGTCGCAAAACAGAGATGCCAAAAATTATCAAAATATCATTTCAGAATTGGAAAAAACCAATGACAATCAGTCAATTGCTATTGCCAATGAAATGAAAAAATGTCCGCGATAAAACTTTATAAAAATCTGAAATCGAAACGTTAAAAATCTGAAAATGATTTCGTACTTTTGCCTGCTCCGAAATTTCGGGATTTAAAGATTGAAATCCATTATGTTATTAGTTATTTTCTGTATTTTTATTGCTGTTGTCCTCATTCAATTTTTGTATTATGTAGTGTTTTTTGGAAAATTTTCATTTGCCAAACCTCATGCTAGCAATCAAAAAAGGATTCCGATTTCGGTGATTGTTTGTGCTAAAAACGAAGAAGAAAATGTAAAAAATTTCATTCCGCTTTTGGTCGAACAAAATTATCCCGATTTTGAAATTGTCATTATTGACGATGCTTCCAGTGATGATACTTTGGAAATTTTCGAAGCATTTGAAAAACAATATTCTAATATCAAATTGGTAAAAGTAGAAAATATTGAAGCGTTTTGGGGAAATAAAAAATTTGCCTTAACACTCGGAATAAAAGCAGCCAAAAACGAATATCTTTTGTTTACCGACGCCGATTGCTATCCAACATCAACCGAGTGGATTAAAGAAATGAGCTCGCAATTTACCCAACAAAAAACCATTGTTTTAGGATATGGCGCGTATGACAAAATCAAAAATTCGTTCTTAAATAAAATCATTCGCTACGAAACATTACTTACCGCAACCCAATATTTTGGATGGGCAAAATTAGGCAAACCGTATATGGGAGTTGGGCGAAATTTAGCTTACAAAAGGGAAGAATTTTTTAAAACAAATGGTTTTATAGATCACATGAAAATCCGTTCTGGTGATGACGATTTATTCATCAACCAAGCTGCTGTTGCCAAAAACACAACAATTTGTTATTCGCCTGAGAGTTTTACCTATTCCAAACCAAAAACGACATTTAAAGATTGGTTCGCACAAAAAAGAAGGCATATTGCTACAGCCAAACATTACAAATCTTTTGACAGAAGTCAACTGGCATTATTTTACGGTTCGCAATTACTGTTTTACGTACTTCCTATAATCTTATTGTTATTTTTATACCAATGGATTGCAGTCGTTAGTTTAATTGGTTTTCGGTATCTTTTTGCCTGGATTTCTATGGGATTTGCAGCAGGAAAATTAAAAGAAAAAGATGTAATGTATTGGTTTCCATTTATTGAAATCGCGCTTATCTTTACGCAATTAAATATTTTTATCACGAACACATTCTCAAAACCAATTCATTGGAAATAATCCAACATATCAATAATGCAAAAAAAGGCGATCAAGTGGCATTCACTTATTTGCTTGATCATTATTGGAATGAAGTATATGGATTTATGTTAAAACGTACCGAAAATGAAACCGATGCCGAAGATATTGCCATTGAAACATTTTCGAAAGCCTTTGATAAAATTGCCACTTACAATCCCGAATTTCAATTCAACACTTGGTTGATTGCCATTGCAAAAAATGTGCATATTGATATGTTACGTAAGAAAAAATCAACCTTATTTGTTGAGATAACCGATGAAGAAGATCATCAAGCCTATAATGTTGCTGATAGTTCTCCATCGGCAGAAGATGAGCTAATCACAGAGCAAAACTTATCGCAATTACTGCAATTTATAAAAGAATTAAAACCCCATTATCAAGAAGTGATTCAATTGCGTTACTTTCAAGAAATGAGTTATCAGGAAATTGCCGAACAATTGGAAGAGCCGTTGAGCAATGTAAAAATTAAACTCTTGCGCGCCAAAAAACTCTTGGCAGAAATCATCCAAAGCAAAAGGTAGTTTCGTCTTTTCTCTATATTCTATTTTCTATATTCTATTTTCTAAAAAAACACAATATTTAAAACACAATCTGCGTTATTAAATAAAACACCTCGCGTATGTAGCATCGATACTTAACCCATTAAATTATATATCATGTCAAACGTAAGTATCTTTGGAAAAAAATGGATCGATCTTGTTTTTGAAGACAAAAACAAAGAGTATGGCGCCTACCAATTGCGTCAGGAAAGTCCGAAAACCACACTCCTCGCCTTCTTTTTTGGAATAGTATTTATTGGTTCTATTTCTGGATTGGGACTGTTATTAAGTTCCTTCAACACGAACCCAACACCAATTGATCCCAAAATAGATGATCCTACTTTATATACTGTTGATGTAATAATTAAGCCGAAACAACCTGAAACATCCAAACCAAATACAACTCCGTTTAGCGATCCTGTTGATGTTCCTCAAGTGTTCATTCCAATAGTAACTACGACTGATCATGCGCAAATCGATGTTCCAAAAAATAATGAAACGAATCCATCCAATGGAAATCCAACAGAGGGAACAGGAACTGGCACTACAACACCAGGAACCGGGACAAATACAGGAGGAACTGAAGGTGGTGCAACACCAGGAAATATTGGTAAACCGGAAATGGCAAGTTTATTAGACACACAACCCGAATTCCCTGGTGGAATCAAAAAGTTTTATGACTACGTTGGAATTAATTTCGATAAACCCGAAATTGAAGATGTTGAATCCATAAGTGTTTTTGTTTCTTTTGTTATCGAAAAAGACGGAAGTATGACCGATATCAAAGTCCTGCGAAATCCAGGTTATGGTTTGGATAAAGAAGCTGTTAGAGTTTTAAAATCATTAAAAACTAAATGGAAACCAGGCATCAAAGACGGTCAGTATGTTAGAACACAATACACATTACCGATAAAAATTCAAATGAATTAAGCGCAAATTCATATTATAAACTAAAGATTCCTGTCCCATAAAAAGGGACAGGTTTTTTTATGACAAAAAATTGCTATTTTTATCCATCTAAAAATGTAAAATGCAAACATTTACTACTTCCGAAAAATTAAAACACTTATTGGGTTTTCCTGTGATTGTAGCTGCACTTGGCTATTTTGTTGATATTTATGATTTATTGCTTTTCGGAATTGTACGTGTTCCCAGTTTAAAAGATTTGGGTTTAGATGTAGATACTGCTGGAACTTTCATATTGAATTCTCAGATGATAGGCCTGCTAATTGGAGGTGTTTTATGGGGAATTTTAGGGGATAAAAAAGGACGATTGTCAGTGCTTTTCGGTTCAATTTTGGTTTATTCTACAGCAAATATTGCATGTGGTTTTTTACCTCAACTTCATTTTACTGATAAAGTTACGATTTATGCAACCTTGCGATTTATTGCCGGAATTGGTTTGGCGGGTGAATTAGGAGCTGGAATTACTTTGGTTTCTGAAAGCTTACCTAAAGAACTCCGCGCCATCGGAACATCTCTTGTGGCTGGTTTTGGAATATTAGGAGCCGTTGTAGCGCAAATTACTGTTGAACTCGCCGGAAGTTGGACAACCGCTTATTTTATTGGTGGCGGATTGGGATTGCTGCTTTTAATTTTACGTGTTAGCGTTGCCGAAAGTGGAATTTACAATACGGTTAAAGCTAATACTAGTATAAGTAAAGGCGATTTTTTGACTTTTTTTACCAATAAAACTCGATTTATAAAATATATGAAATGCATTTTTGTGGGATTACCCATTTGGTTTTGCATCGGAATTTTAATCTTAATGGCGAATCAATTTGCTCCAGAAATGGGAATTACCAATATTGTTCCGGGTAAAGCTATTATGTGGAGCTATTTGTTTGCGTCTATGGGCGATTTTTCGAGCGGATTTATTTCTCACTCCTTGCACTCCCGAAAAAAAACCATTTTATACTTTATGCTGTTTACTTTAATTGGCGTGGTTTTATTGCTTTTTACAGGTCAGAAATCAGAAAATATGTATTATTTTTATTGCGCTTGGATTGGACTAGGAACCGGTTTTTGGGCCATGTTTGTTACCGTAGCGGCGGAACAATTCGGAACCAATTTAAGAAGTACAGCTGCTACAACTATTCCGAATGTGGTTCGTGGCACCGTTCCGTTAATGCTAATTGGATTTGATTTTTTAAAGAAAAGTAATACAGTAATTATTTCAGCGGCAATTGTAGGAAGTATAGTTTTTGCCATTGGATTTTATGCCATTCTTACCATTAGCGAAACTCATAATTCTGATTTGGATTTTGTAGAATAACAATAAAAATTATATTTCTTAAATAACCAATTAATTTGTTTATATTCGTTATAACTACTTTTTTAATCGTATTTAAATGAATGTCAAGAAGACGTATCCAAAAATATTATTACTGATTATTTCTTCAAGTATTATCTTTATTATACTTTATTTTTCACTCTATTATTATACTAAAAAAGTTGAAAATGAGGTGTATAAAAACTCCACTCAACAGTTTAATAATGAAGTTTCAAAATTAATCACATTAGAGTCTATGCCTATTAAAGTGGCTATAAACAATGATAGCAACTGGGATGAATTTGTAAATTTTACAACCAAAACAAAAGACAAAAAATGGTTTGCCGAAACCATCGGAAATGAAATAGACATCTACAAAGTAGATTATTTAGGCGCATATGATGCCAATAAAAAGTTCATCATGAAAATTGCAACTTCAAAAATAAAATCAGTCGATTTTATTCCAATTGAAGCCATGAACGCAATCGAAAAAAAAGGAATCCTTAAATTCTACATGAAAATTCCTGAAGGTACTATTGAAGTTACAGGAGCTTCAATTCATCCATCCAATGATCCCTTAAAAAATAAAACAAAATCATCGGGTTATTTTTTTGTAATTCGGCTTATTGATGCTGCATTTCTAAATAACCTGGAAAAATTGATGAATTCTAAAATCGTTATTAATGCTAACAACAACGATTCAATTGTCAATAATCACAAAATTTTCGCTACCGTTAATTTGCTTGATTATGATAAAAAACCAATTATAAACATCTATTTTGAAAGGAATTTCGATATCTATTTTGAAAAAATAATCAATGTTTTAATTTTAGTGATACTAACTTTTATTATCAGTTTACTCTTCAATTTTTATTACATACGAAAATTAGTTTACTATCCATTAGACCTAATTACAAAAGCATTATTGACAAGCGATAGAGTTGCAGTGAAAAAATTAAAACGCACTTCTGGTGAATTTAGCTCTATCGGAAATTTATTTGAAGAAAATAACAAACAAAAACAACAACTTATAAAAGCAAAAATCAAAGCCGAAGAAAGCGACCAATTAAAATCATCCTTTTTAGCTAATTTATCTCATGAAATTAGAACGCCAATGAATGCCATTAATGGTTTTACCGATTTAATAATCAACACCGATTTATCCGAAGAAGAAAAAATTGAATACCTTAAAATTATTGATGTCAGCGGAAAAAATTTAGTTTCTATTATCGATGACTTAATTGAAATGTCTAAAATCGATTCCAATTTAATTGAACCCAATTTTGTCACCTTCAACTTAGAATCGTGCATGAATGAATTGTACGAAACGATAAATATTACCATTCCAAAAACCAAATCAATTGAATTCTCATTAATTCAAACCAAAAAAACAACTGACTATAACATTGTTACCGATGTAATTAAATTAAAACAAATAATTATTAATTTGGTTACCAATGCCATTAAATTTACTGAAAAAGGAACGGTTACTTTTGGCTATGAAGTGCTGACAACAAAAAATGAAATTAAATTTACAATTAATGACACTGGTTTGGGCATTGACGATAGAAATCAACTTCATATTTTCGACCGTTTTAAAAGAGTTGACAGCGACACTTCTATTAAAGTGGGCGGTTTAGGTTTGGGACTATCCATCACAAAAGCCTATGTAGAAATGTTGGGTGGAACCATATCGTTAAAATCGACTCTAGGAAAGGGATCTGAATTTACTTTTACGATTCCGTTAGTATATGACAAAATTGAAACTATTATTGTACATCAAGTTATTAATGATAAAATAGAAACCGATAAGGAAGAAGGATTACTGTTAATTGCCGAAGATGACAACATTAATTTTATCTTATTTGAAAAATTAATGAAACAAAGAAATTATAAAATCTTAAGAGCCATTAACGGAAAAGAAGCGGTAGAAATTTGCCTCGAAAATCCCAATATCGATTTGGTACTTATGGATATTAAAATGCCAATTATGGACGGATTTGAAGCCATAGAACTTATAAAACCAATACGACCAAATTTGCCAATTATTGCACAAACTGCTTATTCTTCGGCGGAAGATGAAGAGAAAATTTATGCGGCTGGTTTTTCAAATTACATTACAAAACCATTAAATAGAGAACGATTGTTCGAATTGATAAATCAATATATAAATGAAAATAAACCCTAAATCATTACTGTTTTTTATATTCCTTTTTTATCCTTTATCATTTGCTCAAGCTCAAGAAAATACAACTATAAAATCCACTGAAGTTGTTATAGATTCTACTACTTCCAACAAAGAGCATCAAGTTACTTTTACATTAGATTTAGTCAACCGTTATATCTGGCGAGGTCAATCTTGGGGTGGCAATTATTTTGTCGTTCAACCAACCATAGAATACGCTCCAACCGACAAATTAACTTTCGGCATTTGGGCAACATCTAACTTTAAAAAAGACTATTATTATGACGATGGTGAAACGGCTGCTAAAGGGTATCAGGAAGTAGACTTATATATTTCATATCATTTCACCAAATACATTTCATTAGAATTATGGGATTATTATTGGCCATCGGTATCAAAAGAAGAAGGTATTGACAATTCATTTTTCAACTACGGAACCAATAGCGTGAAAACCTTAGTAACCGAATTGAATTTTGATTTTACAGAGTCGACGTTTCCCGCTCACGGAGTCATCAGTACTTTTATTGCCGGTAATGATTACCGTTACGATGACGATGGTGAAAATCCGAAACAGAATTACACCACCTATTTAGAACTGGGTTATGTTTTTTCGACATTTAAAGGGATTGAACTCGATGCTTCCATTGGCGCTGTTTTAAACAATAAAGCAGCATACTATTCGGCTGGCGATTACGATAAAGTTTCGTTTGTGAGTATGGGAATGGAAGTATCGCGGACATTTAAATTGGGACATTCTTTTGAAATGAAGCCTTTTGTAAATTACATTCATAATGGCGCAACAAAAAATACCGAAGTATTTGGTAAAAACTTCTTGTTATTCGGAATTTCGTTTGATAGAATCTAAAAAATAAAATCTCAAAATTATTCTGTAAAATCCTATTATCCTATTCGAAATTGCTAAATCAATAGTTGTATCTTTGCAGTTCAAAATTGCATGTATGGAAACCGTTGCTGAAAACACACTTCCTATTGGAAAGCCAAAATGGCTCAAAGTAAAATTACCTATTGGTCAGAAATACACCGAACTTCGTGGCTTGGTGGATAAGTACAAATTGAACACCATTTGCACTTCAGGAAGCTGCCCAAATATGGGTGAATGTTGGGGAGAAGGAACTGCTACTTTTATGATATTGGGAAATATCTGCACGCGCTCTTGTGGGTTTTGTGGTGTAAAAACAGGAAGACCAGAAACGGTCGATTGGGACGAACCTGAAAAAGTAGCGCGATCCATCAAAATCATGAAAATAAAACACGCGGTCATTACCAGTGTAGATCGTGACGATCTAAAAGATATGGGTTCGATAATTTGGTTTGAAACGATACAGGCAATTAGAAGAATGAATCCAGAAACAACTTTAGAAACCTTAATTCCGGATTTTCAAGGAGTTGAAAGAAACATCGACCGAATCATCGCCGCCAATCCAGAAGTAGTTTCCCATAATGTAGAAACTGTACGCCGTTTAACTCGTGAGGTGCGAATTCAAGCAAAATACGACCGAAGTTTAGCGGTTTTAAAATATTTAAAAGACCAAGGAATCAAAAGAACCAAATCGGGTATCATGCTTGGATTGGGTGAAACTGAAGAAGAAGTCATTCAAACCATGCAAGATTTACGTGATAACAACGTCGATATTGTAACGATTGGTCAATACTTACAACCAAGTAAAAAACACCTTCCGGTAAAAGAATTCATTCATCCGGACCAATTTGAGAAGTACGAAAAAATCGGAAAGGAAATGGGATTCCGTCATGTAGAAAGCGGCGCTTTAGTTCGTTCGAGTTACCATGCTCAAAAACATATTTTATAGCTGCTACAAATGGGAATCAAACCAGAAATAACCAACGAACAATCGGCTGTAAATGCTATTTATTTTAGTTTAATTGGGAATACTTTTTTAGCAATTATAAAAGGATTGGCTGGTTTTTTTGGAAATTCATATGCCTTAATTGCCGATGCAATTGAATCGACAGCCGATATTTTTTCTTCTTTTTTGGTATTATTCGGAATCAAATATTCGAATAAACCAGCTGATGACAATCACCCTTATGGTCACGGTCGCGCCGAGCCCTTAATTACTTTTTTGGTCGTTGGTTTTTTGATTACCTCCGCTACAATTATCGCTTACGAAAGTATTATAAATATCCAGACGCCACATGACTTGCCAAAATCGTGGACATTGATTGTTCTTGGTATTATTATTATTTGGAAAGAAGTGTCTTTTCGTTTGGTAATCAAACGAAGTATTGAAACCAACAGCTCGTCTTTGAAAGCTGATGCCTGGCACCACCGCAGTGACGCGATTACTTCAATAGCTGCATTTATTGGTATTTCTATTGCCATTTATTTGGGAAAAGGATACGAATCGGCCGACGATTGGGCAGCACTTTTTGCTTCCGGATTTATTTTGTACAACAGTTATCTCATCTTTCGTCCTGCATTGGGAGAAATCATGGACGAACATTTATACGACGATTTAATACTAACAATTCGAAAAGTTTCGCACACCGTAAAAGGTGTTATTGACACCGAAAAATGTTTCATCCGAAAAGCGGGTATGAAATACCATGTCGATCTTCACGCTACTGTTGAAGCCACAATTTCGGTAAAAGAAGGTCACGATATTGCTCACGATTTAAAAGATACACTTCGTAGTGAAATTCCAGAATTAGGTCACGTTTTAATACATATTGAACCGAATGAATAAAACAAGAATTGCCATTAACGGATTTGGGAGAATTGGTAGAAGTGTATTCCGATTGCTTATCGATCATCCAACCATAGAAATCGTTGCTATCAATGATATTGCCGACAACCGAACAATGGCACATCTTATTAAATACGACAGCATTCATGGCGTTTTACCACTTCCTGTTTCGTTCGATGATACTTCGATTATTGTGGATGGAAAATCATATTTGTTCTTTCATGAAAAGGAAATTTCCAATTTAAATTGGGACAAACACCACATCGATATTGTAATAGAAGCAACAGGTAAATTCCACACTTTTGAGGAAATCAACCAACACATTTTAGCAGGTGCTAAAAAAGTAATTCTTTCGGCACCATCCGAAGTTGCCGAGATAAAAACAGTCGTTCTTGGCGTAAACGAACACATTCTTGACGGAACAGAAACCATCATTTCCAACGCAAGTTGTACAACTAACAACGCTGCTCCGATGATGAAAGTCATCAATGATTTATGCGGTATCGAACAAGCGTATATTACAACCGTCCATTCCTACACTACCGACCAAAGTTTGCACGATCAACCGCACAAAGATTTGCGAAGAGCACGAGGTGCAAGTCAATCCATTGTTCCCACAACAACTGGAGCTGCGAAAGCGTTGACCAAAATTTTTCCAGAATTGGCAAATAAAATTGGAGGTTGTGGTATTCGAGTTCCAGTGCCAGACGGTTCTTTAACCGATATCACTTTTAATGTAAAAAGAGCGGTTACGATTGAGGAAATCAATCTAGCATTTAAAAACGCAGCGGCAACTCATCTTAAAGGAATTGTCGATTATACCGAAGATTCTATCGTTTCCGTTGATATAATTGGAAACCGAAATTCCTGTCTTTTCGATTCACAACTTACTTTTGTAATCGATAAAATGGTAAAAGTAGTCGGTTGGTACGATAATGAAATTGGTTATTCCTCAAGAATTATTGATTTGATTGCTTTAATTTGTAAATAATTTTCTTACTTTAGACAATTAAAAGGTCAACTTACGCTACTATGAGGTTATTTTTACTAGCGACAATTTTATTTCCATTGTTTTTATTTTCTCAGACGAAAACTAAGAAAATAGACAGTGTTAATTATTATATTCAATTAGTCAATTTTCATAAAAAAAATAATTCCTATCCAGCATGCTTATTGTATTCTCAAAAAGCGGTTACTAATGCTATTGCATTAAAAAATCCAAAAAAAATCGCTGCTTGTTATTCCAATCTTGATGAAGTGTATGCTGGTTTAAAAAAATACAATGAAGAAAATAGTACAGTACAAATTATCGCCAAGGGAAACAAATCGCAGCAAAAAGCCAAAACAATTTCAAAATTAGTTAGCATTTTGGCCATTTCATTGATTTCTATTTTGTCCTTATTAAGTCTGGCTTTGTATAAAAACAACATCATACGAAATCGTTCCAACTTCTTATTGACAGAAAAAAATAAAGAGTTAGAAATCGCAAAAGACATTGCCGAAAAAGCAACAAAATCAAGAACCGAATTTTTATCTACGGTAAGTCACGAATTGCGAACGCCACTCAATGCCATTAACGGAATTACCCATTTACTTTTAGAAGAAAGTCCGAATAAAAGTCAGATGAAATACTTAAAAGCATTACAATTTTCTGGCAATTATTTACTGGCATTTATCAATGACATTTTAGAAATCAATCGAATCGAATCACAGAATATTCCAATTGAAAGAATTAATTTCGATTTAAAATTATTACTTCAAAACATTCAAAATTCATTAAAAGAAATTGCACTTGAAAACAATAATAATTTTGAAATCATTATTGATGATACAATTCCGAGAAATTTAATTGGAGATCCAACAAAGCTTTCTCAAATATTCATGAATTTGATTAATAATTCATTGAAATTTACAAAAAAAGGTTTTGTAAAAGTTATGGCCAATATGAATACTATCGAAGACAATAAGATTTCCATTTCATTTAAAGTTATTGATAATGGAATCGGAATTCCAGAAGACAAACAAGAATCTATTTTTGAAAGTTTTTCTCAAGGCTCTATTGAAATTAATAGAAAGTATGGTGGAACCGGCTTGGGATTAGCCATTGTAAAAAAATTAATTGATTTGCTTGACGGAACTATTTATTTAAACAGTAAAGTGGGTTTAGGCTCTACGTTTTCTTTTGAATTACCTTTTGAAGTTTCCGATACGGAATTACTTCCTATCGAAAAACAAAACTATGATGAAAAAGTAATTTACAATAAAAAAATACTACTGGTTGAAGACAATAAAATCAACCAAATGATCACCAAAAAAATGCTTGAAAATAAAGGAATGTATTGTAAAATTGTTGATAATGGAGAAGATTCTGTCACGCTATTAAATGAGAAAAACGATTTTGATTTGATACTTATGGATGTCCATTTACCTGGTATTAACGGAACAATCGCAACACAACAAATACGAGAATTTAATTCGAAAATTCCGATTATTGCACTTACAGCAATATCATTAAACGAAAATCGAGAAATGCTAATTTCGTACGGAATGACCGATGTGATTACCAAACCTTTCGAACCAGATACATTTTATCAAGTAATTGCGCGCTATTTATCGGATTAAAAACGTCAGTTCGAGTGTCACTATTTTTATTGTGGCGTATCGAGAACCGTTTTTTAATAATTTATAATCAATTCTTTAATCAAACTTCTAACGTGAGGTTCTGCTTTTTGCGCCGCTTTTAGTACTTCGGCATGGCTTACTTCTTCGATATTTTCTTCGTCGCCCATATCGGTGATAACCGAAAGTCCGAAAACTTCCATTTCCATATGTCGTGCTACAATTACTTCAGGAACCGTTGACATTCCAACGCAATCGGCACCAACATTTTTTACCATTTTGTATTCTGCTAAGGTTTCAAAAGTCGGACCTTGTAATGCCAAATAAATTCCATCTTGAACATCAATTTTCATGGCTGTCGCCAATTCTTTCGCTTTGGCTATCATTGCTTTGCTATACGGATCACTCATGTTTACAAAACGAGGTCCGAAACGTTCATCGTTTTTTCCATTAAGTGGATGTTCTGGCATCATGTTGATATGATCAGTAAGAATTGCTATTGTTCCAACTTTATAATTCGGATTAACACCACCCGAAGCGCTTGAAACAATTAGTTTTTTTACGTCTAAATATTTCATCACGCGCACCGGAAAAGTAACTTGCTTCATGTTATAACCTTCATAAAAATGAAAACGACCTTGCATGGCTACTACTTTTTTAGTTCCGATGGTTCCGAAAACCAAAGCGCCTTTATGACCTTGCACGGTGGAAACCGGGAAATTCGGAATATCACTATATTGCAACGTATATTCGATTTGAATATCGTCGGTAAAACTTCCCAATCCAGAACCTAAAATGACTCCGTATTCTGGTGTAAAACCTGCTGTTTTTTCTTTTATGAAATTAACCGTTTCTTGTACTTGTTCCCACATAATTTAAAATTATTTTATCAAAATTATCACCGTCAGAAAGGAAACTACTTTTTATAGGTAAATAAAATAAGGAGTTCAATTGCTGATTTATTAAACGAACATAATCTTTTTCGGTGGTAATAATTAATTTATTAGTTGCTTTATCTTGAATGTTTTTAATATCATTTTTAGTGTAATGATGGTGATCTACATATTGTAATTGCTCATCATTTTCACCTTGCAAATATGCAAAAAAAGGATTTGGTTTTGCTATTCCTGCCAAAAGTAATTTATCAACCGTTTTGATATCGGTAACATTTTTACTTTCTGACGCATTAAACACCTTATCATCATAATCGATAGAACTAAAATAAATCGAAACCGATACGCCGATTTTCTTTTTAATTGTATTTTGTTCTGTTTTCGATAGGTCTTTCGGACATTTAGTAACAACAATCAAATCTGCTCTTTGGACTCCACTCCTACTTTCCCGAAGCGAACCGGTTGGTAGCATAAAATCGTCACAAAACAAATCACCGTAAGTTGTCAGCAGAATATAAAATCCTGCTTTCACTTTGCGATGTTGGAAGGCATCGTCCAATAAAATAACATCCGGTTTGTATTTTAAAGTCAATAATTTTTCGATTCCATTTTTTCTATTGGCATCAACAGAGACATTGATATTAGGGAATTTTAAATGCATTTGATACGGTTCATCGCCGAGTAATTCAGCATCCGAATTGGCATCTGCTAAAATATAACCTTTTGATTTTCGTTTATAACCTCTGCTAAGTGTCGCGATTGAATAAGTTGGAGAAAGCAGTCGAATTAAATATTCTATTTGTGGTGTTTTTCCCGTTCCGCCAACACTCAAATTTCCAACAGCAATAATGGGAATGTCAAATGAATACGATTTTAAAATTCCGTTATCAAAAAGAAAATTACGAATGCTAGTAATTAGTCCGTAAATAATAGCAATAGGGAAAAGTAAATACCTAAGAATAATCATACTACGAAAGTAATTATTTTGCCACGAAATCGCGAAGTATTTTTTAATATATTTAACTTTTACAAACAATTAAAATTTTATCTTTGGTTCTGTTATAGGGAATACTACAATTATAAAAATTTGAAATTCGTGATTACAAAATGTATTTTTAAACTGCTTTTTTTAAGTGTGTTTTTATGCTGCAACGCCATTGCTTTTGCGCAAGAAAATCAAGAAGCAGCATTGCTTAAAGTCATCTTAACCAAATACTACAAAAACGAAAAAGTAATCGTAAAAAACCGTTTGCAATTTCTGAGTTTGTACTGTAACAAAGCGCCTAATAACGAAGAAGTCAACGAAGTAATTCAAGGGAATACCTTATTGAAAAAAAATGCAAAAGCTATTCGAAGCCAAATTGACATTTCGCTAAATGAAGATTGGTCTAAAGAATTAAACATCCTTTTTGCCACAGAACATCAATACTTAAAAAGCAAAGTCAATGCGTGTTTGTCGCAGGAAGAATTTCAAAAAGTTTCCAAACGCTACAACGACAACAACCAACGTTTGATGATTGTAAGCAAACCTATTTTCTTTGACACTAAATATTGTTTGGTTAAGGTTGCGTTTTATCGCAATATCGAACACAATAA
>JANNCY010000226.1:0-11409 GCA_031387085.1 Flavobacteriales bacterium
GCCGATGAAGAAGGCTGGCGTTTTAACAAAGGCCTTTTCGGTTCGAGAGGTATCTTAGGAAAACTCGAAGAAGGCGAATTGGAGCGCAAGGATAAAGACGGCATTACTCGTGGTCAGGCGTTAAAGGATTTTGGTTGCGATATCACCAAATTCAAAGACTCCGAATACCTACCTGGAAGTATTTTTTGCTTTCTAGAATTGCATATTGAACAAGGACCAATTCTCGATTTGGCACATAAACCTATCGGCGTTGTTTCTGGAATTTCCGGACCGCTTTGGTGGACAGTCAAATTGAAAGGAATGGCAGGACATACCGGTTCTGTTCCGATGCCAATCCGTAAAGATGCTTTGGTAGGCGCTGCCGAAATTATAATTGCAGTGAATGAAATTGCTACGCAAGTTCCCGGAAATCCAACTGTAGGAACTGTAGGAACGTTGAACATTTTTCCGGCATCTCGAAATATTATTCCAGAAGAAGTAACCTTTACTGTCGATTTGCGCGACATCGATTTGGAACGAAGAAACCGTTATGAAAATCAGTTACGTGATAGAATAGAAGCCATTTGTTCCAAACAGAATCTTACTTTTGAAATTTCAGAAGATACCAAAAGCGACCCCCGTTATTGTGCTGATTGGATAAAAGAAATCATTCATTCTGAATGCGAAAAATTAAAACTCGATGCTCCTGAATTAATGAGCGGCCCTTTCCATGATGCCTTAGCTTTATCGTATGCCTGCGATTACGGAATGATATTCGTGCGATGTAAAGACGGCATTAGTCACAATCCGTTAGAATATGCATCTTATGAAGATTTAGCTATTGGAGCAAACGTGATGTTGGGAACAGTTTTACAGATTTTGAAATAGAAAAAAAGTAAATAAGAAGGCACTCGGTTGAGTGTCTTTTTTTTATTCAAATTATAATTGCGAACATAGAGTCGTTACGCTACTATTTCAATCGAGAACTTCTACTTTTCCAAAATGACCCTAACATGATAATTATCATAGTTTCTTTTGATTATTATACCATTATTTGCTGGACGAGATGGCAGTTAAAAAATTAACACTATGTAGGTAATGATGAAAAATTTAATCAGAAATATACAACTTTCATGTATAATTTTATAACAAATGAAGGAACCTAGCGTGGTAAATTTGAAATTCTTAAAGATAAGACAGTTATTGACTAACACCGGAACCCTAGAAGGGTATTCAATTTTAGCACTTATTTATCTTTAAACAACCTTGGTAAATGTATTTTGTTGAGTCTTTTCAGCACAATTCAAATTTAATACAACTTACTATGCAAATTGATTTAGATTTACTTTTTACTTGGGGCGCTGTTGCTAAAGTATATAAAAAAGGCGAGGTCATTTTTTATGAAGATAAGATGGCCAATTTTTATTACCAAATTATCGAAGGTTGTGTGAAAATGTTCAATTCGAATGACGAAGGAAAAGAATTCACTCAAGGATATTTTTCTATTGGTCAAAGCTTTGGTGAACCTCCTTTGTTTATTAATGAAACGTATCCCGCAATGGCGATAGCATTTCAGGAATCCAAGATTGTTAAATTGTCAAAAGAGCGATTTTTAAAAATAGTAGATGAGTATCCTTGTATTCAAAAGGAGTTTTTAAATTTAATTGCCATGCGACTACATTCAAAAGCAGTAACAACCAAAGCTATTATCAATCAAAAACCCGATTTCAGGATTCTTGCTTTTTTAAAAACCCATAAAAAAATGAATGGCTGTGAAAAAGAATTGGTGCCATTTACCCGACAAGAGGTAGCCAACTTTACTGGCTTAAGAGTAGAAACGGTGATACGAGAGTTATCCAAAATGGGGAGAAATGGTAAGGTGGATATAATCAATCACAAAATATATTTCTAATGCAATTTCATCCGAAGTTTTGGTTAAAATTTTCGCTCATAAATCTTTTAATTGTTGCGCTAATCGGACTTTTGATGCGCTATAAAATTGGTTTTGAATTCCCTTTTTTCGATCAAAAACATTTACAACATTCTCATTCGCATTTTGCTTTTGCCGGTTGGATCAGCCATACACTGATGGTTTTGATGATTTCCTTTTTAGAACAAAAGACAAAGCACACAAAGCGCATTTTACAATTTAATCATTACAACAAAATACTTAGTGCCAATTTAATCTGTGCTTATGGGATGCTGGTTTTCTTCATTATCGAAGGTTACGGTTTGTTTTCTATTATTTTTTCGAGTGCAGCCATAGTGGTTTCTTGCTTTTTCGGATATTATTATTTCAAAGATTTGAAAAAAATTGCGGGTGATTGCCTTTCAAAAAACTGGTTCAAAGCGGCCGTTTTTTTTAATGTCATTTCTTCAATTGGTACTTTTGCTTTGGCGTATATGATGGTTACTAAAAACATTCATCAACAAGAATACCTAGCTTCTATTTATTACTATTTGCACTTTCAATACAACGGGTGGTTTTTCTTTGCTTGCATGGGTTTGCTGTTTTCTTTCTTGAACTTGAAATCGACTGAAAATCCATTTTACAATACCGTTTTTAAACTGTTTTTTTTCTCATGCATTCTGGCCTATTTTTTATCAACTCTTTGGTGGGATTTACCGCTTTGGTTATATGTTTTAACAGTAATTGCATCTATTATTCAGGTGTATGCATGGTTTAAATTATTACTATTACTAATCAAAACCCGAAAAGAATATCTGATTAATGTTCCTCCTTTTCTACGGTATATTTTATTCTTCGTTGGATTTTGTCTGAGTGTGAAATTTTTATTGCAGTTGGGTTCTACTATTCCTTCCATAAGCCAATTGGCATTCGGATTTAGACCGATTGTAATCGCTTATTTGCACTTGGTTTTATTGGCCATTATATCGTTGTTCTTGATTTTTTACATTTACGCCAATCACTTTATCCATTTCAGTAAACCAATAAAATTTGGTGTATTTCTCTTTTTTGTTGGCATTTCATTAAATGAAATCATTTTGGCTTTACAAGGTATTGCTTCATTTAGTTATACGGTAATTCCATTTGTAAATGAAATGCTTTTCGGGATTGCTTTTGTATTGGTTTTTGGAATAGGCTACACTGCTTTTCATTCCGTAAAAAAAAGCAAAACACCGTATCTTTTATGATTCTGCTCATAAAATATTGTGTTGATATTTAAGTACTTTGTTTCTATAAACTAAAAGAAATAATTATGAAAAAAACAATTAAAACTGTATTGTTGGCTAGTTTACTAATAGTCTTTGGATGCAAAGAAACTAGTGAAAACGCAACCGCATCAACTACCGAAAACACAGAATCAAAAGCGGCAGGACAAGAAGGAGTTATTGATGATACTTCGGCTCGAAACATAGTGCAAACCGCTATAGGAAGTAAAGATCATACTACATTAGTCACTGCTGTTAAAACCGCCGATTTGGTGACTTCATTGAGCAATGCAGGACCATTTACCGTTTTCGCTCCAACCAATGCTGCCTTTGCTAAACTTCCCTCTGGAACTGTAGAAGGATTATTAAAACCTGAGAAAAAAGCTGATTTACAAAATATTCTAGGGTACCACACTTATGTGGGAACACTAAAAACCGAGTATATGCAAGACGGTCAAGAATACGATATGGTTTTTGGAGGCAAGGTAAAAATCACTAAGAAGGGAGATAAAACTTTTGTCAATGGTTCTGAAATTCTAGCTTCTATACCAACGTCCAATGGGATAATTCATGTTATAGGAGATGTTTTATTACCCAAATAACTTAATTATTAGTTCAATATTTTTTAAGTTGAAAAGCGTGAACTAAAACAAGTTCACGCTTTTTATTTTACTCCAATATAAAATTTAATTTAGTGTTTTGTACATCATTGCCGTGGCAATGTTCATGGCTCTTTTTTTCATCTCCTCCGCCTTTGTCCCTTCAAAATGCGCATTAACAGTTTTGTTAAACAAATCAATCCAATGTTGAAAATGCGCCTTAGTCATTGGACTTTTTTCATGTAGCACTTTGTGTTTGTCCATTGGATTACCTTCATAACTTGCTTTGTAGAATAAAATACTATCCCAAAAATCATACATCTTTGGCAAGTGCAATTCCCAATTCACTTTAGCAACATCGTTAAATAGATAGCCGATTTTAGCATCTGTTTTTATCTTTTCATAAAAAGCGTTGACTAAAGTCTCAATATCTTTTCTGTTTCGGATATCGGTTTTCATAGGTCTTTATTTTTGAATTTTTTTAAAGAAATTGAAAACGGAATAATCGCCCAAAAACAAAGCAATAAAAAGGAAACTACCAAACCTATAGTGGTGCCGAAAAAGTCTTTAAAAATAGCTCCGGTATAACCCATCATGGCCGAAACATCAAGGTGCAATAATATTTGAATTCGCGCTAAATCGATGGGACTTAATGCCGTTACACCAACCATCGCATTCTCTATCGGATAATCAGAAAACTGAAACAATAAGAACAAAACCATTCCGTCGAACAATAATGCAAAATACAACCACGCCATTATAGCAATCCCGATTCCTTTGGCTTTATCTCTTGTTAAAATAGAACTCAAAAATGCCAAGGCCACAAACACAATTGTAATCAAACATCCGATACTTATCATCATGACTCCGATACTATCTGGAGCATTGATAAATAACGGTATTCCAGCTCCTAAGCAAAAGGCTACAACCATAGCGGTGGTTATACCAAAAAACAAGCTCAACCATATCTTTTTTCTTTGGATGGGTTGACTCAATAGCAACTCTATAAATTCGGAACTGTTGTATAAATAAATTGTTGCAAAAAGTATAGAAACTAGCGGAACGGTAAATAAAATTATGTTTAAAATCGTTAAAATTCCCTTGGCGGAATTATCTTCCAGCGCGAATGAACTCCATGATAAAACAGCCAAAATAATAGTATATACTACTACAATTTTGCTTTTTAAAATGTCGAGTAAAATAATTTTAATTATTCGGTTCATTTTTGGTTGTTCTTAAAATTTGAGCAATCGCTTTTGATATTTTGTCTTCTTGGGTCTCGGCTTTTAAATTGGCAACTTTTTTATGAAAATGAACTTTCCCATCCTGCATGAAAATGATTTCGGTAATCAAATCGTCGAGTTCGCTTAATAGATGGGACGTGATTAGAATGAGTTTCCCTTTCTCTTTCTCTTTTATGATTTTTTCTTTTAAAATTTCGGATGCCAACGGATCCAAACCTGCTGTTGGTTCATCTAAAATCAATATATCAGGATTAAAAAGAAACGCCAAAACCGCACTTACTTTTTGTGTCGTCCCTCCCGAAAGAGTTCGCATTTGTTTGGTAAACATTTTTTCCAATTCGAATGTTTGCAGTAAATCTTCATCCAAATTTTCATTTGAATTTCTAATTTTTTTTATCATTTCGACAATTTGACCAATCGTCATATTGTCTGGATAACGTCCTATTTGCGGCATGTAACCAATGTTGGAACGGTACAAATATTCGTTTTGTATGGATTTTCCGTTGCATTGAATAACACCATTGTCTGGTAAAACCATTCCTAATATTGCTTTTATCAGCGTTGTTTTTCCGCAACCGTTTGGACCAATAAGCGCGATGCATTCTCCTTTTTTAAAAGTCAGATTGATGTCTCGTAAAACTTCCAATTTTCCAAATTTTTTATTTATGTTTTTTATTTCAATCATAAGGAAATCGACTTCATTAATGGTGTTTTATCGATAAAGTTGTCGGGCGTTATGCTGGGCAATATTTTTTCCGATTTATCTAAAAGTGTGATCATAAAGCTGCGATACAATAACATAGTAGAGCTATTTTTTTCCGTCAAAACGGCAAACAAACTCAAGGGATGGTACGGAACATCTCCTACTCCATTCTTATCCAAATCATAGCCTTCGTATTTGTCCCAATAATTACTGTTGAACGTATTGAGAACCAGACTTCCATTAGTGCTGATGTCAAAAGTGTTTTTGAGAAAATTGTTGTTTACAATCTCATTATCCATACAACTTGCCTGAATTTTCATTCCCCACCCATTGGATTCAAAATCATTTTTCTCCACTTTTATTCTCGAAGTACCTTCCATGTAAATGGCCGACGTATTTTTGATAAATTTATTATTAAAAATATAGCCGTCTGCAATTTCTTTGAGCAGCAATCCATAAGCCGAATCACCCCAATTCTCTTCAAATGTATTATTGAACATCTTAACGCTTTTTGAAAACATTACGGCCACTCCTGCCCCATTGTTTTTAAATACATTGGTAATGTACGCATCGTCATTGGAAAACATAAAATGCAATCCGTAACGGATATTTTTGGTCGATATATTTCTCCAAATCACTGAATGGGTTACAAATTCGAAATAAATTCCATCGCGATGCCCTGAAATGGAATTGGCAATTATTTGAAGATTATCGCTTTTCCAACAATGAATTCCGTTACCAATTAGCTGTTCTTCTTTTCCGTAAGCGATTATAGTATTTCTTTTTACGATGCAATTCGTGCAATTTTGAAGGTAAATTCCGAAGAAATTATTATCGAGTACATTGTCAAAAATTCGTACAAACGTTTTGTTGTAGACTTTAATTCCACATGGATCATCAAGTGCTGCAAAACCAGAATTTTTTATTTTAAATCCTTGTACGATTACACTGTCAGCTTTAATAGACAGTACTTCATTTTTATTCAGCCCGTCGAGCACTGGAAGATTTTTACCTAGAAATACCACCTTCTTATCAATGACAATATTTCCTTCACTATAGTGTCCTTTGTGCACAATTATAGTATCTCCCTCTTTTGCTAGAGCAACGGCTTGTTTAATTTTTTTTACAGGAAAATTGGCTCCAACCTCGATGGTTTTTGCCATCATCGATTGAACAATAAAAAGGCAGATTGTCATTACACCCAACTTTGTCATTTTAGTACGTATTGTAAATTTCTTTCCAAGATGCGTGTTGCGCCGAAAACTTACTTTGGTATATTGTAGCGTTTTGGTAGGTATTGAATACGGCCACTTTACCTCCCATCGGAGCATTAATAGTTCCTCCAATTAAATAAAATCCGTTTTCTACCGCTAATAATTGATTTTCATCCAAATAATTAGTTACATAAAAATGCTTAACCAGAACAACTGTATTTTGTTTAGCATATTTAATCATGCAGGAAACATCGTCAAACTTATAGGCTCGTCCTTTTTGTGTGATTAATTCGGTTGCAAACTTTACATTGGAAATGGTCATTTTACAGAAATCGCAAATGTCGGCATTTAGCTTTATCGGTTTGGGTTCGTTTCCATTACAGGAAAAAAAACTGAAGAAAAGCAAGACCACCATAATCGTTTTGGCTTTGCCTTTTTTAAATCGATTTAAAAAATCCGATTCATTTACCACGGCGATAAAAAGAACTACACCAGCACCAATTAGCATCCAACCACCTATATCCGGGATGGAATAAGCACCAAAATTTAGTAATTGTTTGTACCCTATAAGAGGCGGTTGATACGCCATTCCGGGAACTTTTATCGCCGCATTCGGGTCTAGGTCGTGACCGTATTGATAATTCCATCTGTAAAAATCGACGGCTGCTAAAACACAGAAAGTAACAAAAGAAAAGAAGTAAAAGTAGAGTGCTTTTTTCTTTCCAAGAAGCAATGTTACCATAGCCAAGACAGCAAATCCGATAAAGATATATTTCAAAATAGAGAACTCAAAAAAGTTTTCAGTGTGCAGCGTTTTCATTCCGATATAATGGTTTAATCCGTTGATGATATCAACGTTACCCGCAATTTTATCGGCATGTAATTGCAGCACTAATCCTTCCGGATATTGAGGTGCAGTGAGTTCGATTCTCCATAACGGGAAGAAAATCGAAGCCACTAACAGCACTGATGTTATCAAAAGTAAGCCTTTTGAAACCACCGATATTTTTGAATTTTTCATTTTAGTTTGAGAAAAAAAGGGAACAAATTAAATCTGTTCCCTAAAGTTATACTTTTTATTTTACTGCTGGCGGATAATTTGTTCCAAGGCTAAAAGTTATTGGCACATTGCTTCCCGCTGGAGAAACTCTGATATAGCCTTGCATTTCTTGGTGTAGTGCACTACAGAAATCGGTGCAATACATTGGAAAAATACCCACTTTGTCGGGATTCCATTTTAAAGTGGCGGTTTCACCCGGCATTATTAATAGTTCGGCATTACTGGCTCCTTTTATGGCAAATCCGTGAGGTACATCCCAATCTTGTTCGAGATTGGTAACGTGGAAATACACTTCGTCTCCCATTTTGACACCTTCAATATTATCGGGAGCAAAGTGCGAACGAATGGCAGTCATGTAGACATCTACTCGGTTACCTTTACGAACTACTTTGGATTCCTTTTCTCCTTTGGTCACGTAGGGATGTTTATTATCTTCCAATTTATAGAATTTCAGCTGACCATTATTTCGAATTAAATCGGCCGGTGCAGCTTGCGCATAATGCGGTTCACCTATAGTTGGGAAATCTAAAATAAGTTGCATTTTATCGCCACTGATGTCATAAATTTGGGCACTCTGAGCCAATTCGGGTCCGGTTGGCAAATAGCGATCTTTGGTAATTTTATTGTAGGCAATTAAGTATTTTCCGTAGGGTTTTCTTGAATCGCCTCCCGGAATACATAAGTGTCCAACAGAATAATACGTTGGAACTCGGTCTAAAACTTTAAGTGTTTTGATATCCCATTTTACTACTTCAGAAGAAACGAAGAACGTAGTATACGCATTTCCTTTACCATCAAATTCGGTATGTAATGGTCCTAAACCCGGTTTTTGAACTTCACCATGAAGGGCTGCTTGGTATTTTATCACAGGAATTCCGTCGTACTCTCCTTCAAATTGTTTGTTTTTAATTGCGGCTTGTATTTTATCGAAACTAAAAACGGGAATTAAAGCGGCCAGTTTTCCGGAGCCGACAATGTATTCGCCAGTTGGATCAACATCACAACCATGAGGCGATTTTGGACAAGGAATCATGTAACAAATGTCTTTCAGTTCTTTGGAGTCTAAGATAAGCACCTGTGTTTTTATTTCGGAAGTGGCAGAGTGTGTACTTTCATTATATACGTTATGCGCATATTTTGTCGGCGTTAGTTTTCCTTTACCAGCTTTGATGTACTCTTCGGCTTTCTTCCAATTGACCGCCATGATAAAATCTTTGTCTTTTTGAGAAGCATTTACTTCCAATAAGGTATTGGCTTGTTCGGTATTGTAACAAGAAAAAAACATCCATCCGTGTGATTTCCCTTTCCCAGCGTGCGATAAATCGAAATTCACACCTGGACATTGAATTTGAAAAGCGATGTCCATTTGTCCTTCTTTCCCTACTTTAACAAAACTAATGTGACCTTTAAAATTCTGTTTGTAAGTGTTGATAGGCACATCGCCATTGGCATTGTCTGGTGGTACGCTAAAACGAGTTCCAGCCACAACATACTCCGTATTTTCTGTAATAAATGGCGACGAGTGATTCCCTGCGCTGTTAGGTAATTCGATAATTTCTTTTGTTGTGAATGTTTTTAGATCGATACGGGCAATACGAGGTGTATTGTTGGCATTTCCGAAAACCCAACGCCCATCAATTTCTCCGTTGGTTTGCGACATTTCGGTATGATGCAAATCGTCCCAAGGAACAAAACCGTGAGAGGTATTTAACATAGGTTTGGTCTCTTCATTATATCCGTACCCTTTTTCCGGATCAACGGAGAAAACAGGAATTACTCGAAATAATCGTCCACTTGGAATCCCGTAAACGCTCATTTGCCCACTAAAACCTCCAGAAACGAAGTTGTAGAATTCATCATATTTCCCCGGAGCCACATAGGCTTTTTGAGCAGCATCGCCACTTACAGCATCGCTCGAATTTTTTGGTTTACAGGAAGTGAATAAAGCACTCCCCAATACAATAGCAAAAATTGCTTTTACAAATTTATTTTTCATAATATATAAAATTAGTTGTAGTGATTTTATTTTATTCTTCAGATGGAACTAGTCTATTACTAAATTTATTTAACACCGTCGTTTTTACGCAAGTATTCTAAAATACTTCTCGCTTCGGCGTCATTCAATCCTTGATTTGGCATACGTACCAAACATATTTCCAATTGTGCTTGCACTGCAGGATCTTTAGTAATCATAGGGTCTGGATTAGTAATGAAATTCATAATCCATTCGGGTTTTTTACGAGTAGTAACTCCTTTCCAGCCAGGACCAACTAGCTTTTCGTCGGTAGTTTTGTGGCAAGATGTACACTTTACTTCGGCTACTTTTTGTCCTTCAGTTGCCATTTTCTGATCTAAACCAGTACCTAGCGCAACATTGTCAAACTTTCCTTCACCGCGATTTGGATCATACTTAGAAACATCTGCAGTTGCATTTGTTTCATCTGTTGATGGTTTTGAAAAATCGCTATCTGTGTTTTCTTTTTTACCACAAGCAGTAAACAACGCTAATGATAAGAGTAATGAAAATAATTTATTCATGATTATTGGTTTTAAAATTCTATACAAATTTCAGAATAGCAATTCTTTAACTTTATGATTGAAGTCATATTATACTAAATAATTAATCGATACATCTATCTAGTTTTATTAGCAGGTTAAACCATTTTGCTATTAGTTGGTCCTAACCCCCATAACATTTAAAAAAAAATCATGAAAAAATTAATTGTAGCCTTCGCAATCTTTGTAAGTACGTTATCATTTGCTCAGCCTGGAAATGGTAAAAGAGAAAAAGGTACTCCGGAACAAAATGTTGAAAGACATTTAAAAGAAATGACAGCCGATCTTAATCTTACAGAGAAACAACAAAGTGAAATCAAATCTATTTTACTGGAACAATCTAAAAAAAGAGAAGCAAAGAGAACAGAAATGAAATCGGCGAAAGAAAAAGGAGAAAAACCTTCTGATGAGCAAAAGGCAGAAATGAAAAAAGAAATGATTGATAATCAATTGGAAATAAAAACAAAATTGAAAAAAATCCTTTCTGAAGAGCAATTAAAAAAATTAAAAGAAGTCCGAAAAGAAAAAAGAGAGGACATGGGTGAAAGAAAAAATAAGGATGAAAAACCTGTTGAAAAATAAATTAAGAAATTAAATTTTGAATTTTGATGAAAATGATTTAGTTTTGAATTCTATTTATTTAAAAAAACTACTTTATGAAAAAATTAATTTTTGTTTTATGTTTAATTTTTGCTGCTACATTGAATGTAAATGCACAAGATACTAAATTGTCTATTGAAGACAATGCAAAAAAAGAAGCAGCTATGTTAGCTGAAACTGTAGGATTGACTGAAACTCAAACGCAAGATTTTTACAGATTGTTTGAAATGAAATATCAAACTTTAGGAGATAAAGAACTTTCTACAGAAAGAAAGCAAGA
>JANNCY010000201.1:0-2870 GCA_031387085.1 Flavobacteriales bacterium
CATTGGGTAAAAATAATATCCAGATTGCCTCTGCCCTTTCAGTTCATCCAAGTACTATTTCTAGAGAAAGAAACCGATTCAAAAAACATCCTTATAAATCCTACGCCAAAAAGCCGGCGCAGGAATGTAGATAAGTTTAAAAAAAATCCCTTAAAAGATTTTTTCTAAACTTATCAATATTCCGATTACAATTAAGTAAATTTGATTCAATTAATAACCTAAAAATGGTCAACGTATTTTAGGACATGACAAGAACGAGACGAATTCAATAACTTAATGCAACAAATGATAATACCTAAAAACAAAAAATAAAAACAATGGAAACATCTTGCAAAAATTGCCAGTCCTGCGGAATGCCTTTAAAACGAGACCCAAAAGGCGGAGCAACAAATGCTGATGGAAGTATCAGCAAAATGTATTGTTCTTACTGCTTTGAAAAAGGTGAATTAACTTATAAAGGAAATGATGTAAAAGAATTTCAGGAATTGAACAAACAAAAAATGATGGAAGGCGGACACTCAAAATTCTTCGCTTGGTTATTTACAAGAGGAATGAAGCGATTAGGAAGATGGAAAAAAAAATACTAATAAAAAAACTATGCACATCAGAAAGTTTCATCTCGACATTTTTTTTTCGCGGACAGTTGCGTAGTTTGAAAGCGGACAATAACGAACGACAAAACAACGAACCGCTAACAGCCGTTTTGCACAATTGCAAAATTTTGTAGTAATAGAACTTTTATTTTTCATAACTTCGTTTTTTCCTAGTGGAAAAACCGCTTTTCATCAGTTTGCAACTGTGCAAAGCGCCGGAACGTTAGCGATAATTTTATCACATCAAGACGAATTCAATAACTTAATGCAACAAATTATTAAAGTTACAGATGAAACAAACTTGGGAATGATAAAATATCTCGAGCTTACCTCACTGATCATAATATAATGACAATTGTAAAGAATAATTTAGTTAGAAGTCTTTTCCATAGTATATTTCTCCCGATACAATCTTAATACTGCTACTACAACTGTGACAGAATACTAATTGTGCAAAACATATCACAAATAATAGTTTACCAATAACATAATTTATTACTTTTGCCAAAATTTTAATATAAAGATCAAAAATGAGAAAAGTTATTTTATTTGCTTTATTAGCATTATCAATTGTATCATGTAGCAAAGTAAAAAAAGGAGAATTTCTGATTACCGGAACTGCCAAAGGTGTTGCCGATGGAAAAACAGTTATTCTGCAAACTCAGGATGCTGCCGGAATGATGATGGTTCCTGTGGATACCGTAAAAATTAAAGACGGTAAATTTGAATTCAAAGGGAAAGTCAAAGAACCAACTATGTATTCGTTATCGTTTCCTGATTTTCAAAACGGATTTCCTGTAATCCTTGAGAGCGATGAAATTAAAGTGGAAGTGAATAAAGATTCCATCAATAATTCGAGAATCTCTGGAACTTACAATAACGACGAGTTTCAAAAGTTTAATGATGAAGCTAAGAAAATCCAAAAGAAAATGATGGATTTCCAAAAGAAAAACATGCAGGCTTTTAACGTGGCGCAACAACAAAAAGACACGGTTACTATCAATAAATTAATCAAACAAAACAACGACATTCAAAAAGGTTTGAAAGACATGATGGTAAAATATCCTGATACACATCCAAAGTCGTTTATATCGGCTTTAATTGTTCTTGAAATGTTTAGAGACCCTAATTTTGATGCTAAGAAAATTAGAAATGTATACAACAGTTTTGATGAGGAATTAAAAAACACGAAAACGGCTAAGAAAATCAAAGACCAATTGGATGAACTTGACAAAGTAAAAAACACTCCGAAACCAAAACCTGTTGCCGTAAATGTTGGACAAATAGCTCCTGATTTTTCGGCTAAAACACCACAAGGTGTAACAGTTTCTTTAAAAGAATCTATGGGAAAAGTAACGGTAATCGATTTTTGGGCTTCATGGTGTGGACCATGTCGTAAAGAAAATCCGGCTGTTGTTGCATTGTACAGCGAATTGCATTCAAAAGGATTGAATATTATTAGTGTTTCTTTAGATGAAGACGCAACTGAATGGAAAGCTGCCATTGCTAAAGATAAATTAAGCTGGACGCAAGTATCTAATTTACAAAAATGGAAAGATCCTATTGCGTTGCAATACAAAATAGAGCAAATCCCGACTACGTTTTTATTAGACAATACCGGTAAAATTGTAGCCAAAGATTTAAGAGGAGCTGATTTAAAAGCGAAAGTTATGGAGCTATTGAGTGCTTCGTAATATGTTATGAAGTTATATAATAAAAAATCTCCCTAGTGGAGATTTTTTTATTTTATTCATTTTCAAACCATTAAAATTAATTCCTAAATTAAGTTATAATTTCGTTTGGAAACCGCAAAACAGTTTTTATATTTGCACCCTCATTGGGGAGATACTCAAGCGGCCAACGAGGGCAGACTGTAAATCTGCTGACTACGTCTTCGCAGGTTCGAATCCTGCTCTCCCCACAAGTAGTATAAAAAAGAAAAAACCACAAGCTCGCTTGATGGTTTTTTTGTTTTTAAATGCTTGTAGTTTTCCTTCCACAGGATCACGCAGCGTAGCGGAGTAATCCGAGGAAATGGAAACTTGTAATGGTTTCGTATTGTGATTTTGTTTTAATTCCACAATATCACGCAGCGCAGCGGAATAATCCTGAAGAAGGAAACTGCCACTTTCTTATATGAAAAGCTCACTTGAGTGTTTTTTTGTTTTAGAAAGAGAGAAATCATTGTATTCAAAAAATTAAAGCACAAAAAAAAACCATCTGAATTTTCAAATGGTTTTTATTTATACTTATAAAATAACTAATCTAATACAAAAC
>JANNCY010000020.1:0-4045 GCA_031387085.1 Flavobacteriales bacterium
ACCTTCACACAATTTTTCTACTGGACACACTTTACTGCAACCCGCTCCCATAATATTGGAAGAAAAAATAGTATGTGCCGAACCTTTAATGTTATCTGTGGTTATTTGCCTGATGAATTTGGGTACGTTGATGGAGGTCGGGCATGACTTCATACATGGCGGATCGTAGCAAAATAAACAACGGTTCGCTTCCACCACTGCAGCGTCTCTTGTTTCAAAAGGCGGATGAATATCGGTAAAGTTTTCCTGATATTCTGCTGGGGTTAATCGGTTATTTTTTATGCTCATATTTTGGTTGGTTTATAAAATAGTAATTTCTTTAAATATGTTTGAACCATTAAGGAATTAAGCCACATTAAGAGTTACTAAATACTTAATTTTCTTAATCTCTTAATGGTTTAAAATTAATTTTTGTCTATTATGGTGCTGTGATTTCACCATACGTTTCGGGTCTTCTGTCACGGTAAAATTGCCATTTACTTCTGATTTGTTCGATTAAATCCAAATCGAATTCGGCAACCAATAACTCGTCTTTATCTTCAGAAGCACAAGCAAAAATTTCTCCTAATGGATTGACAAAATACGAGGTTCCGTAAAATCGTCCCAAATTCCATGGTTTTTCTATCCCAACCCGATTGATGCAACCCATGAAATAACCGTTAGCAACTGCATGTGCTGGTTGTTCGAGTTTCCATAAATTTTGAGATTGTCCCACTGTTGTGGCAGAGGGATTGTAAACTATTTCGGCACCATTCAATCCAAGACATCTGGCTCCATCCGGAAAATGACGATCATAACAAATATAAACACCGACTTTGGCATACTTTGTTTGAAAAACAGGATAACCTAAATTGCCAGGTTTGAAGAAATATTTTTCCCAAAAACCACCTGTTTGCGGAATGTGATTTTTGCGGTATTTTCCCAAATACGTTCCGTCGGCATCAATGACAGCGGCGGTATTGTATAACACTCCAGCTTGGTCTTTTTCATAAACAGGAACGATAATGACCATGTCGTATTTTTTGGCATAGACTTGCATTCGTTCTGTTGTTGGACCAGGCACTGATTCTGCTGAAGCATACCAAGCGCTGTCTTGTCCCGGACAGAAATAAGGCGTATTGAAAATCTCCTGAAAACACAAAATCTGTACGCCTTGTTTTCCAGCTTCTTCAATATAAGGAATGTGCTTTTGCAGCATCGCTTCCATGATTTCGGGAATCGTTCCTTCGCCTTCTGTTTTGGCCAAACTCAATTGAATTAAACCTGATTTTACTATTCTTGCCATTTCTTTAATGATGAATGGTAAATTGTGAATTGTGAATCAAATGCTTCTTACATTCATAATTCACAATTCATAATTCACAATTATTTATATTTTTCCTTGTACTTTATTTCGTTTTACAAACTGTCCGTATCCTTTCGAAACTTTACATTCATTATTGTCAATTACGACTTGTCCGCGAAGTAAAACCGTTTTTACTTTTCCTTTGAGTTCCCAACCTTCATAACCGCTGTAATCGACATTCATGTGGTGGGTTTTGACAGATAAAGTGTGTTTTTCATTGGCATCAAAAAGAACAATATCAGCATCGCTTCCAACGGCAATGGTTCCTTTTTTTGGAAACATTCCGAAGATTTTTGCAGCATTGGTACTGGCTACTTCTACATATTTATTCAAAGTGATTTTACCTTTATTTACGCCTTCACTGAAGAGTAATTCCATTCGATTTTCAATAGCGGGATGTCCGTTTGGAATTTTGGAGAAATCATCCTTGCCCATTAATTTTTGTTCCCACATAAAAGGACAATGATCGGTGGCAACTACGTTTACAATACCTTGATTGATGCCTGCCCAAAGCGTTTCTTGATCTTTCTTTTCTCGTAAAGGTGGCGACATTACCCATTTGGCACCTTCAAAATTTTGTTCGTACAAACTGGCGTCAAGCAATAAATACTGAATGCAGGTTTCTACAAATACTTTTTGGTTGCGTTTGGTTGCATTTCGCACCGCATTCAAAGCGCCTTCACAAGTTAGATGAACAATGTATCCAGGACAGCCTGTGTAATTTGTCATGTCTACAAAACGCTCGCTGGCTTCGGCTTCGGTGACTTCGGGTTGTGATAAATAATGATATAATGGAGATAGCTTTCCTTCTGATTTGTGTTTTTCAATTAGGTAATCAATCATATCACCATTGGTGGCGTGAACGTTGATTAATCCACCATGTTTTTTCACTTCTTCCATCAGACCAATCATTTGACGGTCATCGATCATCAGCGCTCCTTTATAAGCCATAAATGTTTTGAAGGAAGTGATGCCTTCAACTTCAATAAAATGTTGGATTTCTTTTTTGGTTTCATCATTAAAATCGGTTACCGCCATGTGAAAACTGTAATCGCCAACAGCATTGTTATCGCTTCTGCCTTTCCAATCCTTTAAAGCTGATTGAAGACTTTTACCTTGCGTTTGAAGGATGAAATCAATAACGGTTGTCGTTCCTCCAAACAGAGCTGCTCGAGTTCCGGTTTCGTAATTATCGCTACTGTACGTTCCCATGAACGGCATATCGAGATGCACGTGAGGATCAATTCCGCCTGGCATAACTAGTTTTCCAGAGGCATCGATTTCGGTATCGGCATTTACATTTAAGTTTTTGCCGATGGCGGAAATCGTTTCGCCTTCTATAAATAAATCAGCCACATAATCATCCGTGGCGGTTATAATTCTTCCGTTTTTGATTAAAACACTCATAATCTAATCGTTATATTTTCTCATTAATAACCAATAAACAAGCCCACTTAATGCAAAGCCGACAAACCATGCATAGTTATATAATCCTAAAATCCAAGCTGGAAATAGGTCTGCTGGAAATACTTTTATTGTAGTAAAAAACCCAGGGACATTGGGTGCAATCCCAATCAATAATGCAATGACGGCACAGAAATTAAATCCTCTTATAAAGGAGTAAATCCCATCGGTTTTATACAACTCATTTACCTCCAAATTCTGTTTTCTGATGAAATAATAATCGACAATCATGATTCCGCCGACAGGTCCAAGCAAGCTCGAATAACCAACCAACCAAGTAAAAATATAGCCTGTTGGATCCGCGATTAATTTCCATGGAAATATCAGAATTCCGATTATTCCTGTGATGTAACCGCCTTTTCTAAAATCAATTTTTGATGGTGATAAGTTGGCAAAATCATTCGCCGGACTTACGATATTAGCCGCGATGTTGGTTGCCAAAGTAGAAATCGCAACGGCAATCATGGCAATACTTACTAATAGTTTGCTGTCAAATTTCCCTGCGAGAATCACGGGATCCCAAATAGTAGTTCCGAAAACAATGGCTGTAGCTGAAGTTACTACAACTCCTACAAAAGCAAATAGTGTCATTGACGTTGGTAAGCCATAAATCTGACCTTTTATTTGCGCTTTTTGCGAAGTCGCGTAACGTGTAAAATCGGGAATATTTAAAGAGAGTGTTGCCCAAAAACCTACCATTCCGGTTAACGCGGGGAAAAAGAAATGGAAGAAATCTACTGAATTGGTGAATTTAGAATTGGTTTCTAATATGGGTCCTAATCCATTTGCTGCATTGATTGCCCAAAATAATAAAGCCAAAGCTGCGACTGGTAAAAATATCGCTTTGAAAACTAATAATTTCCGGATACTTTCCACACCCAAATACACAACATACATATTTAATAACCAGAATAAGAAAAAGCAAATTGCTGGTCCGGTTTGCAATCCGAAGGAATCGGGGAAAATTTGTGGTAAGGTTTCTATAGAAGGAATCCATAAACGCATCATTTGATAAATCGCAAAACCGCCAATCCAAGTTTGAATTCCGAACCAACCGCAAGCAACAATTGCTCTTAACATTGCTGGGATATTAGCACCAACAGTTCCGAAACTGGCTCGTGCAAAAACAGGAAATGGAATTCCGTATTTGGCTCCGGCGTGACCGTTTAAAATCATCGGAATTAAGACGATGGTGTTTCCTAAGAAAATCGTTAAAATGGCTTGCCACCAATTCAT
>JANNCY010000154.1:0-3898 GCA_031387085.1 Flavobacteriales bacterium
TGTCGATACCAGCTCCAAACAAACGCGAATGAATTACGAAAAAAACTATCACGAAAGAGTTAATTACTTCAAGGATATTTTTTCAAAATGCGGATCGGGAACGGTCAATACCAGAGTAGATGAAAGTTACGTAACGAAATTGTTGGGGTATTTTAAATCCCGGTAAGGATTTAACCGCAAGGTTCGCAAAGATTTTACTTCGTCAGTTCGACCTACGGTCTCGTGTCGCAAAGGTCGCGAAATTAAAATGATTCAAAAGCCTTGTGAACCTTGCGAAAAAAACTTAGCGCACTTTGCGGTTAAGAAAAATAAAAAATGAAAATTAAATTATACATATTATTATTCCTATTATCAACGTCACTTTTTGCGCAAAAAGTCACGACGTCTATAGATACTACCAAGAATACAATCGGGGCCGAATTTAAGTTGACCATCAAAGCAGAAGTCGATACAGTATCAAAAGTGGTTTTCCCAAAAATTAAAAACTTGGGTGCTTTAGAAGTCATCCAATCCTATTCCATCGATACTATAAAAAAAGGAAACCGATACGAATTAATCAAAAAATACGGACTGACACAATTCGATTCTGGAAAGTACGCCATTCCACGATTACCGATTCTGATCAACGGGAAACCTGTTTTTTCCGACAGCTTAATAGTCGAAGTCAACGATGTAAAAGTCGATACATTAAAACAAAGAATGTACGACATAAAAAATATCGCTACAGCCGAAAGTGATAGCAATTGGTGGAAATATCTACTCGGGTTATTACTCATTTTAGCAATTGCAGCGGCTGTATATTTGTACTATAAAAAGTATCAAAAAAGAGAAAAACCAGTCGAAATTATCTTCACTTCACCCATCGAAAAAGCAACCACATTATTGCAACAATTAGAATCGAAAGAGCTTTGGCAAAAAGGAGAAATCAAATCGTATTATTCTGAATTGACTGATATTGCGCGAACTTATATCGAAGAAGAAATTAAAATTCCAGCCATGGAAAGCACGACTTCCGAACTAATTGTAAGTTTACGAAAAGTGGCTTCCCAAAAGAAATTAAAACTGTCAAAAGAAACATTAGAGAATTTAGAAAAGGTGCTGCAACAAGCCGATTTAGTAAAATTCGCCAAATCAAAACCACTTGAATTTGAGATAGAAGAAGATAAAAAACGAATTAGCAGTTGTATCGTTACCATTCACAACTCCATTCCTGTGATCTTAGAAACAAACGACGAATTAGAACAATGGAATGAAGAACAAAAAGAAATTGCTCGTTTAAAGAAACTAAAAAAACAAAAGCAAAAACGAATTGTAAACGCAATTGGACTCACCGTAGTTTTAATTGCCACTACGATTGGAATTTTAATTGCTACCAAAGGATTAGATTTTGTAAAAGACAATCTCCTTGGAAATCCAACTAAAGAATTAGCTGAAGGTGAATGGATTTACAGCGAATACGGTAATCCAGGTGTAAAAATCGAAACGCCAAAAGTGCTAAAAAGAATCGATGCTGCTACAGTAATGCTTAAAAATAAAATCGCATTATATAAAGAAATGGAGTTGTTTACTTACGGAACTATGTCGGATGATTTCTACGTTTTAGTGAGTACTTTAAAATATAAAAAGGACACCGAAATTGATTTGCAAAAAGCTATCGACGGAACCATTGAAAGTTTCGAACAAGAAGGCGCCGCAAACATTATTGTAAAATCGGAAGATTTTGACACTCAAAAAGGAGTCACAGGTAAAAAAGCTTACGGAACTTTAACGTCTTTTGATAAAGCAAAAACGAAATCAGAAAAAATGTATTATGAAGTGGCGTTGTTCGCTCAAGATGGTGGTTTGCAACAAATCATCATCATGCATAAGGAAGAAGATAAATACGGGAAGCAGATTATGGAACGTATTCTAAATTCGGTCGAACTTAAACAAGCAGAACAATAATGATGAAAGATGTTACTTTTTTAAATCCGGAGTTCTTTTGGTTGTTTTTACTACTTCCGATTGCTATTGCTTGGCAAATATGGAAACGCAAACAATTAGCACCAACCTTAAAAATAAGCTCGGTAAGCGGATTTAAAAAATCAAAATCGCTTTTAGCAAAACTAAAACCGTATTTATTTGTATTGCGATTGTTGGCTTTAAGTTCGTTGATAATTGCGATGGCACGACCAAGAACAGTCGATATTAGCAACCAAACCAAAACGACAAAAGGAATCGATATCGTAATGGCAATTGACGTTTCGGGAAGTATGCTCGCCAAAGATTTAAAACCAAATCGGATGGAAGCTTTGAAAGAAGTAGCCGCGAATTTCGTTGAAGGAAGACCAAATGACCGAATCGGAATTGTGGTTTATGCTGCCGAATCGTACACCAAAACGCCGGTTACAAGCGATAAGGCCATTGTTCGGGAAGCGATAAAAGACATCAAATACGATAATGTAATTCAGGATGGAACCGGAATCGGAATGGGATTGACCACCGCGGTAAACCGATTAAAAGACAGCAAAGCGAAAAGCAAAGTCATTATTTTATTGACGGATGGTGTGAATAATGCCGGATTTATCGAACCGGAGACGGCGTCACAAATTGCTCATGAATACGGAATAAAAGTCTACACTATCGGAATTGGCACCAACGGAATGGCAGAATTTCCGTATGCGTATGCACCCAACGGTGGATTTTTATTCAAGATGATGCCTGTTGAAATTGATGTCGATTTATTAAAAGCGATATCAAAAAATACAGGAGGGAAATATTTCAGAGCCAATAGCAACAGCAAATTAGAATCGATTTACAAAGAAATCAATAAATTAGAAACCACCGAAATCGAAGAATTGAAGTTTTACGATTACGATGAAAAATTTAGACCTTTTGTTTTGCTTGCGGGAATTTTACTATTAATCGAAATTGTAGCAAGAAACACAATTTTCAGAAGTTTTATATAGCAATTATGTACGAATTAGAAGAAAAAGGATATTTGTATTTACTATTTGTCATTCCATTTTTGGTAGTGCTTTTTCTATATGTTCAATATTGGAAAAGAAAAAAACAATTGGCATTTGGCGATTTGGATTTGATCAAAAAACTAAGTCCACAAAAGTCTGTTTTTAAACCGATTTTAAAAATGATTGTGTTGCTTTTGACTCTAGTTTGTCTTGTAATTGCATTGGTTAATCCAAAAATGGGAACCAAAATCGAAACGGTAAAACGAGACGGAATCGATATTGTTTTTGCTATTGATGTATCCAAAAGTATGTTGGCAGAAGACGTAGTTCCCAACCGTTTGGAAAAAAGTAAACAATTAGTTTCACAAATTATCAATCAATTGGGAAGTGACCGAATCGGAATCATCGCTTATTCGGGAAGTGCTTTCCCAATATTGCCAATAACAACCGATTACGGTGTGGCAAAAATGTTCTTGCAAAGTATGAATCCAAATATTATTTCCGCTCAAGGAACATCGTTAGACGAGGCGATAAACATGGCGTCAACGACTTTTTTTGATAAGAAAGACAAAACCAATAAATTGCTGATTTTAATTTCGGATGGAGAAGATCATTCCGAAAATGCTGAAGATGCTGCAGAGGAAGCAAAAAAATTGGGATTAAAAATTATTACTGTTGGAGTTGGAACAGAAAAAGGAGGGCCAATTCCTTTAAAGAGAAATGGCATCGTTGATAGCTTTCAAAAAGACCAAAACGGAGAAGTCGTTGTTACCAAAAGAAACGCCGAGATATTACAAAAAATAGGAAAAAACTCGAAAGGATATGTCGATGGCAACAACACCAAAACGGTTTTAAATTTTGTAAAAAATGCGTTGGATAATATCCAGAAAACCGAATTTGAAGGAACGCAAATGGCCAGCTTTCAATCGCAATTTCAATGGTTTTTAGGA
>JANNCY010000176.1:0-6801 GCA_031387085.1 Flavobacteriales bacterium
AGCCGCTTGCAAATCGATTCCGGTTTGATTTGCCAAGCACAATACCACAAAAACCACATCGGCGAGTTCTTCACCAAGGTCTTTGTTTTTATCACTTTCTTTTTCGGATTGTTCTCCGTAACGACGCGCGATAATTCGGGCGACTTCGCCCACTTCTTCGGTGAGTTGCGCCATGTTAGTTAGCTCGTTGAAATAACGAACACCGTGGTTTTTTATCCAAGTGTCGACTTCGAGTTGCGAGGATTTTAGGTTCATTTTATACTTTCTTTAAAACTATTTTCTCGGTTTGTTTTTTTACTACTTCGGCATAATACGCTTTCAATTCGTTATAATTTTCAGCTGATATAATCGCTGTATTACTATCAAAAGTGACCGAAAGTTGTATTTGCTTGTCGGTATTGGAAATTAAATATTTCAATGTTCCTTTATTTTCACTCATCGGAATGGATACTGATTTTGGTAGTGTTTCTACAACATAGCCATCAGGAATGGTAATATTTATCAAATACTTATCTTGTGTTGGAAACGAAAAATCGATAGGATATTCCCTGTTTTCCTGTTTAAAAGGATTTTCGGTTAAGGCAAAAAACAGCAAGGGTGAAAAGTACATTTTATCGCCAATAACATCAATCCCGTTTGTGAGTTGGAATGTAAACGACTCAACAATGGGTTTGTCAAATTCTGATTTATTGCTAAAATCATAATCGCTAACTTCAATTCCTTTGTATTTTTTTTCAAGTCTTTCTATTTGTGTTGCTGGCGCTAAATTACCATAGTGTTCTCTGAAAGAATACGCATTATAATCGAAGTATTGCTCTCTTATTTTTCCCTCTATCGAACCATCACTTTTAATTGTAGCTAAAAGGTTCACCACGTCTTTTGAAATCATTTTAGGCATCAAATCTACTTCTGCCGAAGTTCCGTCATTTTTTATCATTCTGCCGAACCAATTCAAATCTCTAATGGGTAAAATATTAGGAAGTGCATTTTTACTTGTGGCGTCAAACAATAGCGTTTCATTTTCGAGAGTAACAGCCGTAATGACGTAATTAAATTTAGTTCTGTTCGGAAACATGGCAATACCATTATCACGAGTACTTACTAAAACTGGCTTTGCGTCATAGCCTGCTATTTTTATTACGGCCGTTAACATTAGATTTATTTCAGCTACATTTCCTGTTTTTTCTTGATACGCAGCTTCAACTCCTTTTTTGGTATAGTACCCGTATTTACCATTCCAATTCATTCTGTTTTTTACAAATTCAAATAGGGCAATAACTTTTTCACGATCGGTTGTTAGATTTGCTGTTAGCTGTTTAACTTCGTTGAGGAAATAATTGTATTTGATTAATTCGGCTCCAAAGTTTTTATCTTCAAAAATAGATTTAGCCACACTTTCCCATGTAGATGCAATTTGCTTTGGTTTTTCGTTTGGCATCCGAATAGTTTGAAGCTCTTGTTCAATTTTACCTAAATAATTCTCACTATTATTAACAAAATTTTCCTCGACAAATGCAGGTACATTTTCAACTTTATAACTCGAACTAATTTGATTATACTCTAAAGACCTCGATACCTTAGCCAAATCTACTTTTTCTTCATAGGGTTGTGAAGTAGCCTCCATTTTTTCTTTTTTTTCCACCTCTACAAAACCCGTTTTCATTGCTTTGTAAATATAAAATTCTGGAATTTCCGTTAGGTATTCTGCATAGTTTACTGGAATTGCATATTGAAATTGAAAGTCGGGCAATACCGATAAATTTTCAGATTTTAAGCTGTATTTCAATTCGATTATAGAACCGACTTTTACATTTGGAAACGTTATGGATTTGAATTTCCATAAATCATTGTATTTTTCGACGTACTTGCCTTCACTGGTTACACGTGTTTTTTCGATTTTTCCGTTTTCTAAATTGTAGGTAAAAGCCGTAGTAATATCTAAAAAATCGTCTTCCAGTTTTTCATATCCAGTATAATACGGAATTTCGAAATTAGCCCAGCTCAGTCCTCCTTTTTTATAAATTTTAATTTTGACAGAAAACTCTGTATAGGAAACAAATCCTTTTTCATCACTATATTTAAAAGTAGTTTTGGCTTTTTTGAAAAGCACTGCCGCTACTGCTGACGTATCTTTGGGGTGGAATTTTGCCAACAATTCTTCTTTAGAAACATCGCCTAAATTATGTTTTTGGGAAAAACCAAAATTTGCAAATGCAAAGAAAACAGTAAAAATTAAAATAAGTCTATTCATAAATTTATACTTTCTTTAAAACAACTTTCTCTGTTTGTTTTTTTACTACTTCGGCAAAAAAAGCTTTTAATTCACCATAATAATCAGAAGGTATAATTGCCGAGTTTATGTCCATTGTAACCGAAAGCTGTATTTGTTTGTCTTTGCTTGTTACCATGTATTTTAAAGCACCGTTGTTATCACTCATTGGAATTGAAACCGATTGGGGTAACGTTTCAACAGCATATCCATCGGGAATGGTAATCGTTATCATATATTTATCTTCCGTTGGATACGAAAAATCAATCGGATATTCTCTTGTTTCTTGTTTGAATGGATTTTCTGTTAAAGCAAAAAACAGCAAAGGTGAAAAATACATTTTATCGCCAATAATTTCAATACTGTTGTTGTGTTTAAAACTATAATTTTCAACTATCGGTTTGTCTAATTCTGTTCTATTGGTAAAATCATACTCGTCAATTTCAAGACCTTTGTATTTTTTTTCGATTCTTTCTAATTGTGATTCTTTTGTCAAATCTGCGAACTGCGTTCTAAAAATATAGGCGTTGTAATCGAAATATTGTTCTCTTATTTTTCCTTCAATCGTTCCGTCGGCTTTAATAGTTGCCAAAAGATTTACAACATCTTTAGAAATCATCTTTGGCATTAAATCGACTTCTGCAGAAGTACCGTCTTTTCGTATCATTCTACCAAACCAATTCAAATCGCGTATTGGTAAAATATTGGGTAACGCATTTTTACTGGTGGCATCTAAAAGCACCAATCCGTTATCGATTTCAACTGCAGATATTACATAATTATATGCAGTTCTATTTGGAAATAGAGCCACGCCATTTGACCGTGTACTTACTAAAACCGGATTGGCATCGACACCTGCATAACGCAACATAGCAGTTAACATGAGGTTGATTTCGGCAACATTACCTGTCATGTCTTTATAGGCTTTTCGAACACCTTCATCACAATAATAACTATTGTATTCATTCCATTTTACTCTTGATTTTACAAAATTGTAAATGATTGCAATTTTCTCGTCTCGTGAATTAACACCAGAAAGTATCGCTTTTAAATCGTCTTCAAAATAACCCGTTTTATTCAATTCGGAACCGAAACTCTCGTTGTCATAAATTGTTTTGGTTACTGCAGCCCAATTTGTTGACAATGATTTCATGGGTTCGTTTGGATATTTTATCATCGACAACTCATGAGAAATACTTGAAGTATAATTATTTATATTGTTGACAAAATCTTCTTCTTTCATGGCAGGAAGATTCTCGGCAATGTATACCTTTTTAGTTTCAACATATTTCATTTCGCTTTGAGAAAAGGAAGTTGACATATTCCCATTGTTGAAGTTACTTGTAGATTTATTGGTTAAAGCAACCGATTTTTGATTTGCATCTGTTGTTACTTTTGGGAAAATAAATCCTTTTTGATTGACATTGAAAACATAATATTCGGGAATAAACGTTTTAAATTCCGAATAATTTACAGGAATAATGGTCTGAAATCGCCATTCATCAATACTGCCAATAGAGGATGATACAATTTCATATTTGTATTCAATTATAGAGCCTTCTTTCACATTGGGCATGGTGATTTTTCTTCGTCCCCAGAATTTATTAATTTTTTCATCAAACTCGCCATTGCTTTTTAATTTTGTTTTTTCAATTTTACCATCGACTAAATTATAGGTTATGGCATCTGAAAAGTTAACACTTTCTTTCACATTTCCTCCTATATAATACCGTTCGGCATGATTTGCCCAGTCATAACCTTCTTTCTTGTAAATTTTAATCTTACAAATCACTTTGGTAATCAATTCAAAACCATTATTTTCACTATATTCAAAACGCACTTCACCTTTTTTAAATAAAATAGCGGCCACTGCTGAAGTATCGAGGGGATGTGCTTTCTCTTTTAATTCATCAATAGTAACTTTTCCCAATTCGTATTTTTGAGCGCTAAGATGTAATGTTACTAAAAGTAAAAAGGCAAGTAATCCGTTTCTTTTTGTCATGATTAAAGTTTTTTAGTTAGTACTATTTTTGAATTATCGGCTTTGGCTATTTGCTCTCTAAACTTTCTGTAATTTTCATATTCTGATTTTTCGTATAGTCCTGTATTTAATAAAAAAGAGCGTTTGTAAATTAGTTTTGTCGGATTGACAACAACTAGTTCTGTTTTGTATTCACCAAATTTATCTTTTATTTCGAAATTGGATGGTTTTGCATCAATAGTATAATTTTCAGGAAGTGTGATTTCGATTTCATCCTGATCTAAAAATCCCCTGTCAATTTCGAGTGGATTGTTTCGCGTTCGATAGCGTTGTGGCACTTCCGAAAATTGATTGTACGCATTGAGTGGAAACATCATAGTATTCCCATTTATTACTCCGTATCCTTTAGCTTGTATGTCTATATTTTCTGTAAGCGTTATCTTTTCCTTATTATTTATAAATTCCGATTTACTAATTTTTAAATTGTTGATGTTGTCCCAATATTCTTTGTAAAAAGCTTCTTTATCAGTCGGATTTAATTTTTCAATTGTTGCTTTTCGATTGTATTGCGTTCCTTCGGAAACAATGGTTACTTTTCCTAAAAAATCACCATTCTCAACAATAGTGAAATTTCCTTTGCTGATTTGGGTATTTCCTTTATCGGAATACACTTTTGTTCTAACAATTTCGCCACCTTCTGGTTTTACCACAACAACTTCACGGTCATCGGTAAAAGTGCCTTGGTATCCGAAAGGAGCATCTTGACTAGTACACTCTAAAAACAGGTATTCCTTTCCATTTGGAATCGCTAAAATCATATGGTTGCCTTGCATCGAAACAAACTCCGAATCGACATCCATTTTGTCGGCATCTCCATATAGAATTGTATTATATGACGGCACATCCACTACATTTAAAAGTGCTTTGGTATAATTGGTTAACGCTTTACAATCGCCATATCCCAATCGATCAACGTCTTTAGCGTACATGGGTTTCCATCCGCCAATACCGACTTGTATACTCACATACCTCGATTTTTCCTGAACGTATTTGTAAATTAGTTTGGCTTTTTTCAAGGGATCAGTTTCATTTCCGACTAAGGCTTTAACCTTTCCTTTCGTTTCGTCTGAAAGTTCGGTAGTTCCAGAAAGAATTTTTTGGTAATACCATTGTCCGAACTCTTTCCATGTTGTGGCATTTCCATCCACTCCTTCGAGATTAAAATGTTCTAAACCTAACATTAGTTTGGGGAAAATAGTAGTAATTTCTGGACTATTGGATTCCGCTTTTTGAGCAATGATGTTAGAAACCTGATAGGATAATTGTGTTGAAGTGTCTGTGATTTTCTCGACCTTAAATTTAGAAAAGTTAGTTTCTTTTTTCTTAAATCCGAGATTGTCGGGATAATACACATTGATGCTGCTTTTTTGAATTCCTACGAAGTAATTGGTAATGGGCATCCAAGTCGGAATAAATGCAGTATTTGAGGTGGTTATTTCGCTTTCATAAACCAATGTAAAAGGATATTCTGTTGGCGTATAATCTAAATAAATTACTCTACTATCGGAAAACATAGTTCCGTCATCTGTAGCAGATTGATCTTTAAAATCGCTACGATGTAATTTTTTTATTTCCTTTCCAAAAGCATTATAAACAACAGCTTCTATCGAATTGACACTCGACGATTTGTCGTAATTTTCATTTGCATCAATAGCGTAGCGCCCTCTCTCATTTAAAACCGTAATTGCTCTTTTGGTATAGATTTTCATCTTTCTTTGAGACGAAATCGTAATATCAATTTGATTGAGTCGAACTACTGCATTAGCATTTTGCTTTAAGCTATCGGGAATTAATAAAGTAGTATAATCTGTTCTCTGAGAATAAGAAACAAAAGAATTTAGTAGTAGTAAAAAAAACAAAATCCCGCTTCTCATAAAATCAAATTTTACCAAATATAAAGGATTTTTCTGAAAAATCTTACTTACTCTTTATTTTTTGTATCGATGATAATAGTTACTGGTCCGTCATTTAAAAGTTGTACTTTCATATCAGCTCCAAACTGTCCGGTTGGCACTTTTTTGCCGATTTCTATTTCCATTTGTCTTACGAATTTTTCATACAAAGGAATAGCAATCTCAGGTTTTGCCGCATTTAAATACGAAGGACGGTTTCCTTTTTTTGTGGATGCCTGAAGTGTAAACTGACTCACCACAATCACGTCGCCATTGGTATCTTTAAGCGATAAATTCATCACACCGTTTTCATCACCAAAGATGCGAAGGTTTGCGATTTTTGACGTTAACCAAAGAATGTCGTCTTGCGTGTCGGCAGCTGTGATTCCGATTAAAACCAATAAACCTGTTTGGATGCTGGCAACAGTTTTATTTTCAATTGTTACGGATGCTGATGCAACTCTTTGGATTACGGCTTTCATTATTGTAGTCTTAAAGGTAAAAAGTCGAAAGTCGAAAGCCATTTTACTTTTGACTTTATGACTTTTGACTTTGGGCTATTTCCGAGTTTCATCACTTATGATTCTATCGTCATTATA
>JANNCY010000177.1:0-3751 GCA_031387085.1 Flavobacteriales bacterium
AGCCGCTTGCAAATCGATTCCGGTTTGATTTGCCAAGCACAATACCACAAAAACCACATCGGCGAGTTCTTCACCAAGGTCTTTGTTTTTATCACTTTCTTTTTCGGATTGTTCTCCGTAACGACGCGCGATAATTCGGGCCACTTCGCCTACTTCTTCGGTGAGTTGCGCCATGTTGGTTAGCTCGTTGAAATAGCGAACACCGTGGTTTTTTATCCAAGTGTCTACGGTGAGTTGGGATGATTTTAGGTTCATGTGAATTGTAGTTTATAAAATTTCTTTCCAAAAATCGGAATTATAAATACCCTGTTCTTTTTCTAATGTAATTATTTTTTGTGCCAGTTCTTTCATTTCTGTTGCATTAGACTCATTGTTTACAATGCAATTAATAACATATTGCTTCATACCAGCAGCTGTTTTTTCCATTTTTTGCATGGCTTGCTCTTGTTCTTCGAGTGCTTTTTTATATTCCTTTTCAGCTTCTATTTCTACTAAAACAGCTTTTTCATATTCATCAATTTTCTTGGTAAATAGTTTCAATGTTTCTGAAATACTAAAATCTTGACTTTTAAACATGTTTTGTAAAGTCATTTGTTTAAACTCTTTTAATATTTCAACTTGTTCAAGCAACGGTTGCGCTTTTAACCAATCGGGAAAAGAATTTGGCTTTTTATCAAATACTATTTCGAGTAATTTTTCTTTGTATTTCATAAACGGTCACTTTTATATTTTTAAAAATCCTAACTCATAAACCATAGGTTGTAGTTTTTCGCTCAATGCTTTATATGATTCTTCAAAAGGTTTAAAAGATACTGGTGTAAAATCACCGCTTGCATTTCTGGCTTGTAATGCTTTTCTTATTTGATACCAACCTACATCGGCACGATTAAGTTTTAATTCGTCTCTCACGGTTCTTACATCGGTACTTTCAAAATAGGATTTCCATAATTGTTTTCCTTTTTCTAAAACGGCTTTGGCTTCTGATGAAAGTTTTTTGTCTGCTAAATATTGTATCATAAAGTCACTTTCAAAACGATCGGTTGCACCTACTTCTTCTTCTGTAAATGGAATAAAATGATTGACTATTGACCATTTTTTATTATTCCATTCTAAGTCATTGGCACTCGCCGTTAGATTACTTCCGTTGAATATCATCCAAAGTAAACAATCATTTTTAAATTCATCTGTTATTGGTTCTGTTGGAATTAAAAATTGGTCGCGGTCGTTGAGCCAAGTTTGTTTTATTAATCTTCTAACTGAATAAACAATGGCAACTTGCCAAAGGTTTTCTTTGGTAATATACAAACCACCACCATTCCCTCCAGTAAAAATAGAAGAAGCAATAAGTGTTTCTTGTCCAGCGTGTTGCAAATCATTATTACTTGCATAAAAAAATCCAACCATTCCTTCACAAGATTTTTTTAGTCTAGGATTGTTTGATATAGTTGTTGCGTTTGATAGAGGCAAAGCTAATTCATCATTTGTATTTGGTTTATCAATCCAAACGTTGAGAAATATATTATTTGGTAAATTATAAAAACTTTTTTCACCAATAGGTTTTGCTTTTTTATCTATTACATCAACACTAATTTCAGTAATTGATGTTTTATTTTTTTGATTTGTTTGCCAAACTAAAAAGCCAATAGGGAAGTCTCCTTTTAATCCATCAAAAGCTTTGCTATGCACCACAAAACCTCCTAAATATTTCGAATTCCATTCAACCCTGAACTTTTCAAAATTTGGAGCATTTACATATTTCATTTTGCTAAATATTGCTACAGTTGCTGTTGGTATTTCTTTTGCAATCCGAACCAAGAACTGTACAAATAGCTCTTTACTAGCATAACCCAATTCTTGAGTTTTCATTAAAGTATTAATTTTAGTTTGCTCAACTTCCTTTTTATTTTTATCTCCTTTACCTATTCCAGAGCCAGTTTCTCCATACGGCGGATTTATCAACACCAAAATCTTTTTACCATCAGCAATTACTTGGCGCAAACCTTGTGGCATTTTGTTAGTTAAAGAGTAATCAATTTTTCTATCGTCTGTAATATCATCATTTAGATAATCGTATTGAAAACGTTGCGCCGCCACGCAGGTTTTGGTGGCTCTCATGACATCTACATCGGCACTGTCTAACGTACTCATGTAAATATTACGAGGATTGGAATGTTTTACTTCTAAATTTCCAACGCCACAACACATGTCCCAAACAATATAATTTTTTTGCCAATTGTTTCCTAGTGTTTCGGCTAGTTTGTCATAAGCTTTATCCACAACATTTAATGGTGTATAATAAGCGCCTTTAAAACTGCGCTCGTCAATTGGAATTAAGCTGTCGCGACGTTCTAATAAATAATTCCTGTATTCGGCTTTAGGAGGTTTGTGGTAAATTGCCCAAAATTGCCTATAGCCTTCTTTGTTTCCTAATTTATACACTTTCCCACCCAAAAGAAAAACTGGCGAGCCATCTTTGTGCATTAATTCTGCTGGTAAATTATCATGAGTAGAAATGGTGCCATCATGCATGATGTCGGCAAAGAACAATAGCGCATAATCTTCGTCTTTTATTCCTTCTACTTCTCGACCAATCATTAATACCCATTTATCAAAAACTTGCTTTAGATTGTCGGGCGTAATTGGTGTTCGGATAATATCACCTTCGTTAATAGCGGTTTTTATAGTGCTAATAAATTCTTCTTCGTGCGTTTCAATTTTAAAAGAAACGAAGTGTGTACCAATATGTGCCGAAATGGCGTCGAGTGCTTCTTGGGTGTATTTACTTGCCGAAGTTCCCCATTTAATCGTTTTCTTTTCAAGAAAAGGAATAACATCAACACTTTTCATTATGGCTGCTTTTTGAGTATCAATCACACATAAAAAAGGCGGCACATAATCTCCTTTGTTTATAGCTTGTTGCACATAATGCATCAGTTGGGTAAACATGGCATAGGTTGATAGCCTGCTGTTGTCTTTTGCTTCAAACCAAATTTCTTTAGTTTGAATATCGATAAGGTTTTTGCTATAGCCTTTTAATCCCAAAGCATCTATATAGATATCTTTTACGTCTTCTTCGCTTTTTACTTTTTGTAGTTTTTCGAAAAGACTCATGCTATTGTCTGTTTTTCCATAAAAACAAATGTAGGAAATTGTGAATAATAAATTGCGAATAAAAGCAATCTTACTCTTTATTTTTTGTATCAATGATAATGGTTACGGGGCCATCATTTAAAAGTTGTACTTTCATATCAGCTCCAAACTGTCCTGTTGACACTTTTTTCCCGATTTCTATTTCCATTTGAGCAACAAACTTTTCATACAAAGGAATAGCAATCTCAGGTTTTGCCGCATTTAAATACGAAGGACGGTTTCCTTTTTTTGTGGATGCCTGAAGTGTAAACTGACTCACCACAATCACATCGCTATTGGTGTCTTTAAGCGATAAATTCATCACGTCATTTTCGTCCCCAAAGATGCGAAGGTTTGCGATTTTTGATGTTAACCAAAGAATGTCTTCTTGCGTGTCGGCAGCTGTGATTCCGATTAAAACCAATAAACCTGTTTGGATGCTGGCAACAGTTTTATTTTCAATTGTTACGGATGCGGATGAAACTCTTTGGATTACGGCTTTCATTATTGTAGTCTTAAAGGTAAAAAGTCGAAAGTCGAAAGCCATTTTACTTTTGACTTTATGACTTTTGACTTTGGGCTATTTCCGAGTTTCATCACTTATGATTCTATCGTCATTATA
>JANNCY010000210.1:0-25499 GCA_031387085.1 Flavobacteriales bacterium
GGTATCATTAATAGTTAATGAAGCCGATGTTGTAGATGTATTTCCACAATTATCTGTAGCTGTAAAGATTACAGTAGCAGTACCTGATTGTCCACAACCATCACTTAAAGCAGTGAAGTTGTTTGTCCAAGTTACAGAAGAACAAATATCAGAAGCTACGGCTCCACCATTAGATGATAACCAAGCTTGTAAAGCAGTTGTATTTCCAGCACCGTCACATTGAACACTAGCATTAGCTGCTTGAGTGATGATTGATGGTGGAGTAGTATCAACAATAGTAAACGAAGCCGATGACGTAGATGTGTTTCCACAATTATCAGTTGCTGTAAAGATCACAGTTGCTGTACCTGTTTGTCCACAACCATCACTTAAAGCAGTGAAGTTGTTAGACCAAGTTACGGAAGAACAATTATCCGTTGCAGCAGCACCAGCGTGAGAAGCCAACCATGCTTGTAAAGCAGTTGTATTTCCAGCACCATCACATTGAACTGAAGCATTTGCTGCTTGTATTGTTATTGATGGTGGAGTCGTATCTTGAATGGTAATCACTTGAGTGAAAACAGAAGATGTATTATTACAAACGTCTTTTGCTATCCAAGTATTAGTATAAGTACCACCATTTGGACAACCAGGAGTGGAAACAAATACACCTGGAGTTTTAATATAAGTTACAGTTCCAGCACAATTATCAGTTGCAACTGGAGCAAGAGCCTGAGCTGCTGCTATTCCAGAAAGATTACTACATTCAATAGTTCTGTCTAAAGAGCCTGGAGTAGTAGTCCAATTTGGAGCAGTTACATCTTGGATGCTTATAGTTTGATTTGCTATAGTTGAATTACCACACATATCAGTAACCGTCCAAGTTCTTGTAATATTTTTATTATTCGGACATCCATTTGTTGGTGTTAAGCAAGCACTTATGAAGTTAATAGTACCAAGTGCAGTACCTTGTTTTTCGGCAAAAACAAACCAATCTCCATTCATTGGTCCGGTTAATTGGTCAAAACTAGAAACATAAGATGTAAGACCATTTATTGAATTTGTAGCAGAAAGATTTCCGTTAGGTCTCATGTTTACAGCAACACCATTTGGAATAAGATTATTGTTATTCCATATTGGATATCCTGAACTGTTTGGATAAAATACTGGTAAATAAGTTTCAGCACCATTAGCTGTATCACAATTTCCACCACTGCAATAAGGTCCAACAAGCACCACACCTTTACCACTTGGTGATACCAAAACGAATTGAACTCTACCTTTTCCGTGATTGGTATCAAAAGCCAAGGTAAATTTTTCAATCATATTGGCTGTTGAATTATTATAACCAGAAACAGTAAATGGAAAATAAAAACTACCACCAGCATTTACAGATGTGTTATTAAAATTACCAAAACACTCATTATCAACATATGTTACAGTAGGCGCAGCATCACAATTATCACTAACATTAGTTACAGTTCCGGTTATTGTCGGATTAAGGTTTGCATTACAACTAGCATCTGTATTAACGGTAATAGGACCAGGAACAGTGAATGTTGGCGGAGTCGTATCATCAACAGTTATAGTTCTTGTAACTGTAGCAAGTGCTCTTCCACAAGAATCGGTAGCTGTCCATGTCTCAACAATTTTTCCATTACAATATCCAGGGACTGTAGTTGTAAAAGTAGATGGATTTGAAGTACCAGTTATTGAACATCCACCAGATAATCCATTGCTGAATGAAAGTGTACTCGAAGTTGGTGTTACACCACAAGAAATAGTTATTCCTGATGGCGCATTCATTGTTGGTAAAGCCGCCGGACTTACAGTTATTGTTCTTGAAACTGAAGTAATTGTTCTTCCACAAGCGTCAGTTGCAGTCCAAGTTTCTGTTACTGTTCCACCACAAGATGGAGGAGTTGCAGAAAAAGTAGAAGCATTTGAAGTTCCACTGATTAAACAACCACCAGTTAATCCATTACTAAATGAAATGGTACTTGGCGATGGGATTGCACCGCAAGCAACAGTAATATTAGGTTTCGCCGTCATTGTTGGCAATGCAGCTGGAGATACAGTTATTGTTCTTGAAACTGAAGCAATTGCTCTTCCGCAAGAATCCGTTGCAGTCCATGTTTCTGTTATCGTTCCACCACAAGCTGGAGGAGTTGCAGAAAAAGTTGAATTATTGGAGTTACCAGAAATCAAACATCCACCAGTTAATCCATTGCTAAATGGGATGGTACTTGCGGCAGGTCTTCCACCACAGGCAACAGTAATATTAGGTAAGGCTGTCATTGTTGGTAATGCAGCAGGAGATACAGTTATTGTTCTTGAAACGGAAGCCAATGCTCTGCCACAAGAATCGGTTGCTGTCCATGTTTCTGTAACATTTCCACCACAAGCTGCAGGAGTCGCAGAGAAAGTAGAAGCATTTGAAGTTCCATTAATTAAACAACCACCAGTTAATCCATTGCTAAAAGCAATAGTACTTGGCGCTGGAATTGCTCCGCAAGCAACTGTTATATTTGAAAGTGAAGTCATAGTTGGCAATGCAGCAGGAGATACAGTTATAGTTCTTGAAACCGAAGCAAGTGCTCTTCCACAAGAATCGGTTGCTGTCCAAGTTTCCGTTACCGTTCCACCACAAGCAGAAGGCGTGGCAGAAAAAGTTGAAGGGTTTGAAGTTCCGCTAATTGCACAACCACCAGTTAATCCATTGCTAAAAGCAATTGTACTTGGTGCTGGTACTGCACCACAGGCAACAGTTATATTGGAAAGCGCTGTCATTGTTGGCAATGCTGCAGGGCTTACAGTTATTGTTCTTGAAACTGAAGCAAGTGGTCTTCCACATATGTCAGTTGCAGTCCAAGTTTCTGTTACCGTTCCACCACAAGCTGGAGGAGTTGCAGAAAAAGTAGAAGCATTTGAATTTCCACTAATTGCACAACCACCAGTTAATCCATTGCTAAATGCAATAGTACTTGGTGCTGGAATTGCTCCACAAGCAACAGTTATATTAGAAAGCGCTGTCATTGTTGGTAATGCAGCAGGAGAAACAGTTATTGTTCTCGAAACAGAAGCCAATGCTCTTCCACAAGAGTCAGTTGCTGTCCAAGTTTCTGTTACCGTTCCACCACAAGCAGTTGGAGTAGCAGAGAAAGTAGAAGCATTTGAAGTCCCGCTTATTGCACAACCACCAGTTAATCCATTGCTAAAAGTTAATGTTGTTGGTGCTGGAATTCCTCCACAAGCAACAGTTATAGTAGAAGGAGCTGTCATTGTTGGCAATGCAGCAGGAGAAACAGTTATTGTTCTTGATACTGAAGCCAGTGCTCTTCCACAAGAGTCAGTAGCCGTCCAAGTTTCTGTTACCGTTCCACCACAAGCTGGAGGAGTAGCAGAAAAAGTTGAAGTATTTGAAGTCCCGCTTATTGCGCAACCACCAGTTAATCCATTATTAAAAGTCAAAGTAGTAGGAGCCGGAATTGCACCACAAGCAACCGTAGTATTAGAAGGCGCTGTCATTGTTGGCAATGCAGCAGGAGAAACAGTTATTGTTCTTGATACTGACGTAAGTGGTCTTCCACACGAGTCGGTAGCCGTCCAAGTTTCTGTTACTGTTCCGCCACAAGCAGTTGGCGTTGCAGAGAAAGTAGAAGCATTTGACGTTCCACTAATTGCACAACCACCAGTTAATCCATTGCTGAAAGCTAAAGTAGTTGGTGCTGGAATAGATCCACAGGCAACAGTAATACTAGAAAGTGCTGTCATTGTTGGCAATGCAGCAGGAGATACCGTTATTGTTCTCGAAACAGAAGCAATTGCTCTTCCACAAGAATCCGTTGCTGTCCAAGTTTCTATCACTGTTCCACCACAAGCAGTTGGAGTAGCAGAGAAAGTAGAAGCATTTGAAGTTCCACTAATTGCACAACCACCAGTTAATCCATTGTTAAAAGTTAATGTTGTTGGAGCTGGAATTGCACCACAAGCAACCGTAGTATTAGAAGGCGCTGTCATTGTTGGCAATGCAGCAGGTGATACAGTTATTGTTCTTGAAACCGAAGCAACTGGTCTTCCACAAGAGTCAGTAGCCGTCCAAGTTTCTGTTACCGTTCCACCACAAGCTGGAGGCGTTCCAGAAAACGTTGAAGCATTTGAAGTCCCGCTTATTGCACAACCACCAGTTAATCCATTGTTAAAAGTTAATGTTGTTGGAGCAGGAATTGCCCCACAAACAACCGTAGTATTAGAAGGCGCTGTCATTGTTGGTAACGCAGCTGGAGAAACAGTTATTGTTCTTGATACTGACGCAAGTGGTCTTCCACAAGAGTCAGTAGCCGTCCAAGTTTCTGTTACTGTTCCACCACAAGCAGAAGGCGTTGCAGAAAAAGTTGAAGCATTTGAAGTTCCAGAAATCAAACAACCACCAGTTAATCCATTGCTGAAAGCTAAAGTAGTTGGTGCTGGAATAGATCCACAATCAACAGTAATATTAGAAAGTGCTGTCATTGTTGGTAAAGCAGCAGGAGATACAGTTATTGTTCTTGATACCGAAGCAATTGCTCTTCCGCAAGAATCGGTTGCTGTCCAAGTTTCTATCACTGTTCCACCACAAGCAGAAGGCGTTGCAGAAAATGTTGAAGGATTTGAAGTTCCACTAATTTCACAACCACCAGTTAAACCATTGCTAAACGAAATGGTAGTTGGTGCTGGAATAGATCCACAAGCAACAGTAGTATTAGAAGGCGCTGTCATTGTTGGCAATGCAGCAGGAGATACCGTTATTGTTCTTGATACCGAAGCTAATGCCCTTCCACAAGAATCGGTTGCTGTCCAAGTTTCTGTTACCGTTCCGCCACAAGCAGGAGGCGTTGCAGAGAAAGTAGACGCATTTGACGTTCCACTAATTGCACAACCACCAGTTAATCCATTGCTAAACGAAATGGTACTTGGCGCTGGAATCGATCCACAGGCAACAGTAATATTAGAAGGCGCTGTCATTGTTGGCAATGCAGCTGGAGATACCGTTATTGTTCTTGAAACCGAAGCAACTGTTCTTCCACAAGAATCCGTTGCAGTCCAAGTTTCTGTTACCGTTCCACCACAAGCAGGAGGCGTTGCAGAGAAAGTAGACGCATTTGACGTTCCACTAATTGCACAACCACCAGTTAATCCATTACTAAATGAAATGGTACTTGGAGCTGGAATTGATCCGCATGCAACCGTAATATTAGAAGGAGCTGTCATTGTTGGCAATGCAGCAGGAGAGACAGTAATTGTTCTTGAAACTGCAGTAAGTGCTCTTCCGCAAGTATCTGTTGCAACCCAAGTTTCTGTTACTGTTCCACCACATTCAGGTGGAGTTGCAGAAAAAGTGGAAAGAATTGAATTCCCACTTAACAAACAACCACCACTTAATCCATTAGTATATGGAATAGTACTTGCTGCTGGTAAATTACCACAGGCAACAGTAATATTAGGTAGTGCAGTCATTGAAGGTAATAGAGCAGGAGCAACTGTTATTGTTCTAGAAACCGAAGCAATTGTTCTTCCACAAGAATCGGTTGCTGTCCATGTTTCCGTTACCGTTCCACCGCAAGCTGCTGGCGTTACAGATAAAGTAGATACATTTGACGTTCCACTAACCAAACATCCACCACTTAATCCATTACTATATGGAATAGTACTTGGAGCAGGAACTGCACCACAGGCAACAGTACTATTTGGTAGTGCTGTCATTGTTGGCAAAGCAGCTGGAGAGACCGTAATTGTTCTTGAAACCGAAGCAAGTGGTCTTCCACATAAATCCGTTGCAGTCCAAGTTTCTGTTACTGTTCCACCACAAGCTGGAGGCGTTGCAGAAAATGTTGAAGGGTTTGAAGTTCCATTAATTAAACAACCACCAGCTAATCCATTACTGAAAGATAGTGTAGTTGGTGCAGGTATTCCACCGCAAGCTACAGTAATATTTATAGGTGCTGTCATTGTTGGTAATGCAGCAGGAGAAACAGTTATTGTTCTTGTTTTTGTAATGGTTCTACCTAAAGAATCTGTGAATGTCCAAGTTTCAGTAATAGTTCCACCACAAGCACCAGCAGGAGTTTGACTGCTTAGTGTTGAAGTAACAGAACCGCTTATTAAACATGCACCTGATGCACCATTAGTATAACTAAGTGAGCTTGTTGTTGCAGACCCACACGGAACAGTAATATTACTTGTTGCGGCAAACGCGGCAATAGGTGGTGTGGTTGCAGTTATTATTCTTGATTTAGTAACGGTACAACCGTTTGCATCTGTAATTAATACAGAATAAGTACCCGGTACTAGAAGGGTAAGATCTTGAAGGTTTTGTTGTCCAGCTGGTACAACTCCTCCGCCAGTGGCTGTCCATGAATAAGTATATGGTGCAGTTCCTCCTGATGGAGTTAAGTCAATAGCTCCGGTAGCTGAACCACATTGTGATTGTGTTAAAATAAATTCACCATTTACACCACCATTTACGGTAAACGTAGGGAATCTTCCACATTTAGGTGAAATGTTATTTGGATCTAAAGGGCAACTTACACTAGGTGTTGTCCACGCTCCCCATACATTAGAAATTTTTATAATGTCACCACAATTATAGTTAATGGTTCCAAAACTCAATGTAGTTGTTGACCCTCCAGGTAATGGTCCACCACAACCTGTACGTATTACAGAAGATACTAACGACCCGTCAATACCACTGTATATTTCCAGCATTCCCCAGAAAGCAAAAGCTCCCCTTGTGGAACCTGTTGTGTTAAGGATTGATAAAGTTAACGTTCGGGTTAATGGAGTTGCAGTTGCACAGGAATTACATAAATCTCCTCCGGTTAACGATGCACCAGCTAACTCTAAGTCGCCAGATGTACACGAAGTATTTGGTGGCGGAAACGCTTGCCCAAATGACATTGTGATACTTAATAAAGTAAATATCAATAATGCAAAGATTTTTTTTGAAATAGTATTTTTTGGTTTCATACGATTAAATTTAGGTAGAATAATTGTTGAAAATATTTTTTATACAGAAGAAGTAGCTTCTTGATTGTAGGTTAAATTATCAAAAATTGATAATGAGAAAAAGAATAAAGTTACTAATTGGGGTGTTTTCATGACTTTCATTTTTTTGTTTACGATAAAATATGAATAATTTGTTTTCATGTTATTAACATTTAATACTTTGGTTATCCACAAAGCAAATTTATTTTCTTATTTCATTATTAGATAATAAAATCTATGAACTACTTCAAAACTCGTTAAAAAGCATTATTTTGTGTTTTTGCGTTGTTAAATGCTGATATTATTGATGTGTTTAGATAATCGATTTTGTTTTTCCTGATAAATTCTGATTAAAAAAAGTTATTTTTAATTAAATTTTATTTTTTTTAGCAACATTTCAAATTCATAATATTATTTGCCGAAAGTAATTTGTTTTTTAAAGAAAACCTAAAATAAAATCGATTAAATGCAAAAAAACACTGTTTAAAAGTAAATAACATATAAAAAGATATATAAAATCTTACAAAAATATAATATTTTTTAAAATTTAACGATTTTTAGGTTATTAACATTTTTTGGTTATATTTATGGAACTCAAATATGAAGTCAATTCCGTTAATTAATTCGCTTTTTATATTATGAAGAAGATTATCCTTATTCGACATTCCAAATCTTCCTGGGATTTTCCATTAAAAGATTTTGATCGTCCATTGACAGAAAGTGGAATCGATAAAGCAATTAAAATAGCCGAAAAATCAAAAGATTATTTGCCAGAACAGTATACCATTTGGAGTAGTAGCGCCAAAAGAGCAAGCGATACAGCTAAATTAATAGTTCAAAAATGGGAGGTTGATGCTAGTGCAATTACTTTTTCGGATGCTTTGTACACTTTCGATGAAAAAAAATTAGAAGAACGAATTAAATTATGCCCAAATGACTGTGATAACCTAATTCTTTTTGGACATAATAACGCCATTACCGATTTTGTTAATAAATTTGGAGATATTTTTATTGATAATGTTCCCACAGCTGGTTTCGTTTCCATTAATTTTGAAACAAACAATTGGAAAACAATATCTAAAGGTACAACCACTAAAATTTTATTTCCAAGCCATTGCTAAATTATGAGTTCAAATTCCAATTATAAATACATAGATAGAGAAAAAAGCTGGCTTGCTTTCAATGCTCGTGTACTACAGGAAGCTGCAGATGAAACTGTCCCACTACTAGATCGACTTCGCTTTTTAGGAATATTTTCCAATAACTTAGATGAGTTTTTCCGGGTGCGTTTTGCAGCAATTCGCCGTTTGAGTTTGTCAGGTGAATCGGGAGAAAAAATACTTGGAGGTATCTCGGCTAAAAAACTTCTTAAAGAAATTACCGAAATTGTTATCAAGCAACAATCAGAAAGCATGCATGTGCTCGAAGTAATCGAAAAACAACTCGAAGCTCAAAACGTTTTTATGGTTGACGAAACTACGGTTTCTAAAGAGCAAGCCATCTTTATCAAAGACTTATTCATCCAAAAAGTAAGTCCAGAATTAGTTACTATTATATTAAATGATCTTGCCGAATTCCCATTGCTAAAAGATACTATGGGATATTTAGCCGTTAAATTGGTAATGAAAACAGATGAAAAAACAAAATTACTCGGTTTAGTAAAACCCAAAAAGGAAATCCGTTACGCCATCATCGAAATTCCAAAAAACATCAATCGAATTGTGGAACTTCCTTCAACAAAAGAAAAACAATACATCATGATGCTCGACGATGTGATTCGGTACAATCTCAGCAGCATCTTTAATATTTTCGATTACGAAAGCATTGCGGCGCACATGATAAAAATTACCAGAGATGCGCAGCTCGACATCGATAGCGACATGAGTAAAAGTATGCTACAAAAAATCGCATCCTCAGTAAAAGACAGAAGAATTGGCGAACCTGTCCGTTTTGTTTATGATAAAACAATTGGAAAAGATACCTTAAATTTCTTTCTTACTCATATGGGTATCGAAGCTACTGACAGCATCATTCCAGGTGGTCGCTACCACAATCGCCGTGATTATATGAATTTTCCAAACTTAGGAAGATTTGATTTATTATACCAACAAAAACCAGCTTTACCGGTAGAAGGACTCTCATTAGACGGAAGTATCCTCAATAAAATCGCAAAAAAAGATTACCTTATTTCAGCTCCATATCAATCGTTTTCTTATCTGATTAAATTTTTGAGGGAAGCAGCGTTAGATCCAAAAGTGACAACTATAAAAATTACGTTATACCGTTTGGCAAAAAATTCTCAAATCATAAGTTCCCTTATAAACGCTGCAAAAAACGGAAAGAAAGTTACCGTTCAAATCGAATTACAAGCACGTTTTGATGAAGCAAGTAACATTTCGTACGCTGAGCAAATGCAAACCGAAGGAATAGAACTTATTTTCGGAATCAAAGGATTGAAAGTACATTCCAAAATATGTTTGATTGAAAGAATAGAACATGGGAAACTAATGCGCTACGGATTCATATCCACCGGAAATTTCAACGAATCGACAGCAAAAATTTACACTGATGTTACCCTTTTTACAAGTCACCAACAAATTCTAAAAGACGTTTCAAAAGTGTTCGATTTCTTCGAAGTCAATTACCGCCTGCACCGTTACAAACATTTAATAGTTTCACCACATTATACGCGAACTAAAATGTTCAAGTTAATCGACAAGGAAATTATTCATGCTCAAGCCGGAAATTCAGGATTAATTAACCTTAAAATGAACAGTTTGTCCGATTTTGCCATGATTGATAAATTGTATGATGCCAGTAATGCCGGAGTGAAAATCAAATTGCAAATTCGAGGTATTTGCTCTCTGATTCCTGGTGTGAAAGGAATGAGCGAAAACATCGAAGCCATTAGTATTGTCGATAATTTTCTAGAGCATTCACGCGTTTTTATTTTCGGAAACAACAACAATCCCGAGGTGTTCATTTCGAGTGCCGATTTTATGACGCGGAACCTCGATGGTAGAGTAGAAGTGACCTGTCCGATATTTGATGAAAATATCAAAAAACAACTTATTGATAATTTCAATGTCGGTTGGAAAGGAAACGTAAAAGCCCGCTACCACTCCGAAAAATTAGATAATAAATACCGAATCCGTAAAGAAGGAGAAGCTATTTTCCGTGCGCAGCTCGAAACGTATAATTATTATAAAAGCCATACAAACGAAGAGAATTAATTTTATTTTGTGAGCCTAATCCAGCTTTCAGTTGCAAGTTTTTATTCCGTTGCTAACAATTTTAAAGGCTTAAAACAGCTTCCGGTGGTCGCTTTTTAAACCTAAAAATTGCAAACCAACACAACAAAAAGCTTTTCACTTCAATCTGGGGCAAGTATTAGTACTAACACAAAAAATTGTAATTGAAAAGATTGCTTCGTTCCTCGCAATGACGTAACAGATAACAGACAACCCACAACAGACAACAAAAAATTAATGATTACAATAAAAAAATACGCAGCGATTGATATTGGTTCCAATGCCATGCGATTGCTTATTACCAATATTGTTGAGCAAGAAGGAAAAGACACACAATTCAACAAGTCGGCATTGATAAGAGTTCCCATCCGATTAGGACAAGATGCGTTTACTGTTGGTGAAATTTCTTCCGAAAATATCGACAGAATGGTTGATGCTATGAATGCCTTCCAACTCTTAATGAAAGTATACAAAGTCGAAAAATACAAAGCCTGCGCAACATCAGCCATGCGTGAAGCCTACAACGGAAAAGAAGTTGCTGCTATAATTAAAGAAAAAACGGCAATTGAAATTGATATTATTGATGGTAAAAATGAAGCTGCTATTATTGCCTCATCCGATTTGCATAATTTTATTCGCACCGATCAAACCTATCTATATGTTGATGTTGGAGGCGGAAGCTCAGAATTTTCACTGTTTTCCGAGGGCAAAATGGTTGTTTCTAAATCGTTCAAAAACGGAACAGTTCGATTGATAAATAATATGGTGAACGAAGTCGTTTGGGAAGAAATTGAAAAATGGATCAAATGCAACACAGAAGAATATGATAATGTAATACTAATTGGTTCTGGAGGCAACATCAATAAAATTTTTAAACTATCAGGGAAAAGAGAAGATAAACCACTATCGTATGTGTATTTATCTTCACAATACCAATATCTGAATTCATTAACTTATGAACAAAGAATTGCCGAATTAGGTCTTAATACAGATAGAGCCGACGTAATTATTCCGGCTACACAAATTTATTTGAATGCTATGAAATGGAGTGGCGCACGTCAAATTTATGTACCAAAAATCGGATTGGCAGACGGAATTGTAAAAGCAATGTATAACGGAACTCTTTAAATACTACTACAATGAAAACATTTAAAACACTATTTGGAATATCTTTTTTTTTACTTTTCATTTCTTGTAAAAAAGAAGATTACTACACTTCCGATTATTTTAAGTCGGAGGAAACCGGAATAAAAACGGGTGGTGTGAAAATCATCACAGTCGACACACCAAAAGGAAAATTAAAAGTCTGGACGAAACGTTTTGGGAACAATCCGAAAATGAAATTGCTGCTTTTAAGCGGAGGTCCAGGAATTTCGCACGAGTATTTCGAATGTATGGAAAGTTTTCTTCCAGCAGAAGGAATCGAAATTATTTATTACGATCAAATCGGTACAGGTTTGTCCGACAATCCGAACGATACCGCCATGTGGGATTTACCGCGTTATGTGGAAGAAGTAGAGCAAGTTCGAAAAGCACTCCAATTAAACAATGACAATTTTTATTTGCTCGGACATTCTTGGGGAGGCATTCTTGCGATGCAATACGCACTGAAATACCAAGACAATTTAAAGGGATTGGTCATTTCGAATATGATGGCAAGTTGCCCGAAATACGGAGAATACTCAAAGGTTTTGGAAAAACAAATAAATCCAAATGTGCTTAAAACAATAAAAGAAATCGAAGCCAAAAAAGACTATTCCAATCCGAAATACATGGAATTACTAATGAACAATTTCTATAACGAACACATTCTCAGAATGCCAATTGGTACTTGGCCGGAACCGGTAGATAGGGCATTCAGCAAAGCAAATAACTCTCTTTACGTTACGATGCAAGGGCCAAGTGAATTGGGAATTTCAGGAAAATTAACCAATTGGGATGTATCTAAAGAATTACCAAAACTGACTATTCCCACTTTAGTAATCGGTGCCAAATACGACACCATGGATCCCGAATACATGAAATGGATGTCCACTCAAATTAAAAATAGTACTTATTTGTATTGTGCCAATGGAAGCCACATGAGTATGTACGACGATCAAGAAACGTATATGAAAGGGCTGATAGATTTTATAAAGAAAGTCAATAATTAAAAAATACACACATCAATTGCAACGCAACCTTTTTGAAAAATCACATCATAAATACTAAAACGATATGAAACATAAATTGAAAATACTCAGCCTTGTACTTTTAGTTTTAGCGGTATTCGGTTGTCAAGAAAGTGCTGAGGAAGAATACTTTCCGCCTCAAAATATTTTGCCAACATTGATTGGACATGGACAATTATCAAGCAATGCAACAATACAGCAGCAAAATAAAGTGATTTCAAATCAATCGCAATGGAATCAGTTTATTATTGAAATGAATAACATGAATGGTGAAGATGTTTCGACTTCATTTACAGAAATCAATGTCGACTTTACTAATTATATAATTATTGCTTTGATTGATTCTATGAGAGGAGATACAGGTTATTCAATTGACATCGATAGTGTTGTTGAAAATCAATCTGACGTTACAGTTGATATACTTCACGTTAATATTCATGCCGGTTGGACTGTACTTCAACGGCCTTATCATATTGTTAAGATACCAATACAAAGTAAACCAATAGTATTTATATAATTAAGTTCTTCAGAGTTAAACATCCAAATCAAACAACTTCTTCATCACTTCTAAATTCGGATTGATTTCGTTCAATCGGTTGTATTTATCTTGAGTAGTAAATGCTTTTTTGCTATCAATACTTTCATTAATTCTCACTTCAATTGAGATTTCGTGATTGTGTAAATGACTGCGTAAATAGGTTAGGAGTTCGTGTTTTTCCCTTTCAAAATCAATTTTAGAACCTTCATTCGGGAGTTCATGAATAACAATAGTTCGATCTAATTTAGGATCGTTTATACGCAATAACGACTCCATTATCTTGTATCCTTTATCACCCAATCGATCGGCATATTTAAACCAAAATTCCTGCATTTCTGTTTCAGTAAATGATTCGATTGGTAGTTGAACGGTTTCTTTTACGACTCCTTTTTGAGATTCAAGTAATTCTTTTTTTACTTTAATGCTGGATAGCGATAGAGAGGAAACTTTGGGTTCAGTTGTCGGTTGCCGGTTGTCGGTCGTCGGTTGTGTCACAGCGAGGGACGAAGCCATCTCATCTGTTTTAACCGAAGTTGCTATAGGAGTTTCTTCAATTACTTCTTCTGTTTCTTGGACGATACCTACTTCCAACTTCTGACTTCCCGCTTCCATCTTCTGACTTCCATCTTCCGACTTCGTACTTCGTACTTCAGTTATTGAAAAATCACTTCTTCTAAAAAAAGTGGGTGGAATTATAAAGTCAACTTTTTTTTTTCTCCATCAAAGTGGATGGAGCAAAGTTGCATAAGAGAAAGCTCGACGAGCAATCTTTGATTTTGTGAGACTTTAAACTTCAAATCGCAATCGTTGGCAATTTCAATACCCTTTAAAAGAAAATCTTGGGAACATTTTTGTGCTTGCTCGCCATACATTTTTTGAGCTTGTTCGCCGACTTCTAATAAAACTAAAGTAGCTGGATTTTTACAAACCAACAAATCTCTAAAATGTGATGCCAAGCCGGAAATAAAATGATGCCCGTCAAATCCTTTCGACAAGATGTCATTGTATTTCATTAAGGCTTCCGGAATGTTATTTTCTAAAATTAAATCGGTGATAGTAATGTAGGTTTCGTAATCCAACACATTCAAATTCTCTGTAACCGCTTGACGTGTTAAGTTGTTTCCACAATACGAAACCACTCGATCGAAAATCGACAATGCATCGCGCATCGCGCCATCTGCTTTTTGAGCAATAATATGTAGCGCATCATCTTCAAATTGAACACCTTGACTTGTTGCTACCTCCGCTAAATGTTCTTTGGCATCTTTAACGGTAATTCGCTTAAAATCGAAAATCTGACAACGCGATAAAATAGTCGGAATGATTTTGTGTTTTTCGGTTGTAGCCAAAATAAAAATGGCGTGTTTTGGCGGTTCTTCCAATGTTTTTAGAAAAGCATTAAAAGCAGCAGATGACAACATGTGAACCTCATCAATGATATACACCTTGTACTTTCCCGTTTGCGGTGGAATACGAACTTGGTCAATTAAACTTCGAATATCATCTACCGAATTATTAGACGCAGCATCCAATTCAAAAACATTAAACGCAAAATCTTCGTTGGGATCATCGTAACCAGGTTGGTTAATTTTACGCGCTAGAATTCGTGCACAAGTTGTTTTTCCGACGCCACGTGGACCTGTAAACAACAACGCCGAAGCCAAGTGATTGGTTTCTATAGCATTCAATAAAGTGTTGGTAATAGCTTGCTGACCTACGACATCTTTAAATGTTTGAGGTCTGTATTTACGAGCTGATACTACGAATTGTTCCATGAAATTGTATTGGTTTACAAATATAGAATTTTTGTTGGTTTGTTGATTTGGTAATTTGCTAATTTGAAGAAAACTTTTCCACAATTTAAATTTCTAAATGACTACTTTTGCATCGCAGACCGCCTTATCGCTCCGATTCTATCGGAGAGGAAAGTCCGGACACCACAGAGTAGCATAGCGGGTAACGCCCGTCATTCCGATTCATCGGAATAGGACAAGTGCAACAGAAAGAATGTACAGGTTAAGCTGTAGTGAAACCAGGTAAACTCTATGCGGTGCAATTTCAAGTATATCGATAGTTAAGGGTGACTCGCCCGTTGTCGAAGGGTAGAAAGATAGATCCAATGAGTAATTGTTGGGCTAGATAAATGATAAGGCTCCGATTTATCGGAGACAGAATCCGGCTTATAGGTCTGCTTTTTTTTAGGTTGCTTTTTCTCCCAACTCATAAAACGAAAATACCGAACCACCATAATTTTTCTGAAACGAATAATGCATCATGTGGTCGAGTTTGGTGCGTTTTGAATGCTCGATAATCAACATGCCTTCTTCATCTAAAAGTTCGTTTTCGAAGATGAGTTCAATAAGTTTTTCAAAAGAAGTTTGTTCAATTCCATAGGGAGGATCGGCAAAAATAATATCGTAAGATCCTTTGTGTTTTTCTAAAAATTTAAAAACATCATTTTTGATAGCAGTAATATTCAATTCAAATTCCTTTGCTGTTTTCTTGATGAAATTCACACAACCCATATCACCATCAATACTCGTAATCGATTCGCAACCACGTGATCCAAATTCGTAGCTGATGTTTCCAGTTCCGGAAAATAAATCCAATACCTTCAATTCCGAAAAGTTAAAATGATTGTTCAACACATTAAAAAGTGCTTCTTTACTCATATCGGTGGTTGGACGAACAGGAAGATTTTTAGGTGCAGTTATACGTCGGCCTTTGTATTTACCAGAAATGATTCTCACGAGTGAAGTAGTATAAAGTGTTCGCGGTTTTCTTTTTCTGCAAACGAATTTTTTAGATGGGAAACATCCAACAATGAAATGTTTCGAATGTATTTAAAAGCAATTTGGTACAAAGCGTCACCTTCTACTATTTTTCCGAGTAATTCTAATTTAAAATTCTCGGGATTCAATTGCAATTGTTCAGCAGTAAAAAGTACAAAGTAGATAAAATCTTCGGGTGATTTGTAATCAAAAGAATTGTACAAATGCAACTTCTGATTTTGAATAACAATAATTTCAAAATGGCTTTCACTTACGTGGACAAACATTTTGCGTTCTTCATTATTTTTTGACAAATCGAGCAATTTAGATACTAAAATACTGTTGGCGTGTTTGTAATCAAATGAGCCGTATTGATCAATAAAGAAGTTATTCATATTCACATACGGAATGTATACATTGTTCATTTCGTAGTTGCTTAATTCATCAAATGCAAAGAAATCGGTTTCAAAAACCTTGGTATTGTATTGCAAGTAACTACCCAAAAACTCCTCATCAAACAAAGCAGTTGGAACAAAAGCGGAAAGATTATTACTGTGAATAATTACAATTTCATCGTAGTGAAGTTGTAGCTCTGGATTTTCTCTGAAAACAGTCGCAAACAAGTCTTCGATTTTAGCACTTCGCTGAAAACTATCAAAATGTATGTTTTGCAACACCATAGGTTTACCGCTTAATGTATCAAAAACACAAAATGACAATCCGTTCAAAGAAACTTGAATCGTCAATTTTTTGTATGTTTTGTCGATAATGTTTGTAGTCATAATAGTTTTTGATCGGTGCAAACTTACGAATAAAAAGGTATTTACAATAGCGACAATTTAGGATTTCAATTTATTAAAAATAAAAAGTGCCCTTATTATGGGCACTTTCTAATATAAATTTAAAATTATTCGATTTATTTGTCGCCACCTGGTACTTCTAAACAATAGTTAGAATAAGTTGCCCAATTCGCACCAGCAAAAGGAACATTTCCTCCCCAACCAGTTTCTGTTTGTACTACAGCACCACTGGTATTGTATCTTTTCATTACAGAATGCGCAGCTACAATAATACATTGATCTTGAAGACCATTGATTGAGCTAAGCGGCACAACAAATGAATACGATGTTGCAGCGGTTGCGTTTGTAAAATTAACTTTGTTGTTAAACCTACCTGGAATTGGATTTCCATTACCTGCCTGAGGAGCAAGAGCTAAATCACCAACATAAAGGTGCAATTCAGTAAATTTCCAATCTCCTGTTGCGAAGTATTCTACTTCAAATTGAGTACCGTTGTTACTGATTTCAAGATAACCTGCCAAAATGTTTTGACCTGCATAAATAGGTTGGGTTACGTAAGTTGTCCCAAGTCTTTGCATTACTGAAAATTCTGTAGGTGCTTCTTGCTTTTGAACGGTTTCTTCCATATTATTATCCTCATTACAAGATAAAAATGTTACGGCCATTAATAAAATTAAAACTTTTTTCATTTTTTAAAAAAATTAAGTTAATATTTGTGTTAAATTCGGTAAGCGAACTTATCAGATTATCGACGAAAAACAAAATATAATCGATGAAATACATGTATTTTATTAAATTTATGATAAATTGTAAGAAAAAGATTAAAATAAATTTAACTGTTTTGTTTGCTTTAAGTTCTTTTACTTTTTACTTACTTTGCATCAAATCATTATATAGTGAGTTCTAAAAGCTTCTATTCTATTTTATCCAAAAACTTCCCGTTTGATCCCACAATTAAGCAAGATGCTTTTTTTCAGAAAATTGCTGTTTTCATCACCAACGTTGCCAACGACAGTATTTTTGTTTTAAAAGGTTACGCAGGAACTGGGAAAACCACCGTTATTTCTACTATTGTAAATCAGCTTATTAATATTAATAAAAAATATGTTTTATTAGCTCCAACTGGTCGGGCTGCTAAAGTTATTGCCAATTATTCGAACAAACCTGCTTTTACAATTCACAAAAAAATCTATTTTCCAAAGAAATCGAGTGGAGGTGGAGTGTCTTTTACGCTTCAGCAAAACAAGCATAAGAATACCATATTTATTGTAGATGAAGCGTCGATGATTTCAGATCAAAGTACGGATAGCAAGTTGTATGAAAACGGAAGTTTGCTCGACGATTTGATTTCCTACATCTATAGTGGCGAAAATTGCAAAATGATTTTACTCGGAGATACAGCACAGCTTCCACCAATTAGTTTGGACATTTCACCCGCATTAAATACCGATACCTTAGAAATTAATTACGATAAAAAAGTCGATTGGATTGAATTGGATGAAGTAATGCGTCAAGAATTGAATTCAGGAATTCTATACAATGCGACTGAATTGCGAGAATTATTAAAAGATAGATTTATTACCGAATTCCAATTCAAATTAAAAGGATTTAAAGACATTGTTCGATTAACGGATGGTTATGATATTCAAGATGCTATTAACCAGGCATACAGTAATTATTCGATTGAAGATACAGCGTTTATAGTGCGTTCGAATAAAAGAGCGAATCAATACAATGAACAAATTCGCACCCGAATACTAGATAAAGAAAGCGATCTTTCTACTGGTGATTATTTGATGGTGGTGAAAAACAATTATTTTTGGTTAAAAGAAAAAGACGAAGCCGGATTCATTGCCAATGGTGATATTATAGAAGTGTTGGAAATTTTTAGTTTTAAAGAGTTGTACGGATTTAATTTTGCCAAAGTTAAAATACGAATGGTTGATTATCCGAATCAGATTCCTTTTGAAACGGTTCTGATTTTAGATACGATAAAAAGTGAATCGCCGTCATTAACATACGAACAATCCAATACCTTGTATGAAGAAGTGATGAAAGATTACCAGCACATAACTTCAAAATATGCTAAATTCCAAAAAGTAAAAGAAAATGAGTTCTTTAATGGATTGCAAGTAAAATTCTCCTATGCTATTACGTGTCACAAATCGCAAGGTGGACAATGGAATACCGTTTTTGTTGAGCAACCGTATTTGCCCGATGGCATTGATAGGGACTACATTCGTTGGTTGTATACCGCCATTACCAGAGCAAAAGATAAGTTGTATTTGATTGGATTTAAGGACGAAAGTTTTGAAGAGTAGAATTATTATTTAGACAAAACTTGCCAGTATCATTGTACTTAGTATCTTTGGAATTAATATTATTAAATGATACTCAGTAACTCATTCGCTCAGTATCTCAGCAACTCAAAAAAATGAGAGTAATCGCCGTAATTCCCGCTCGCTATGCATCAACCCGTTTTCCTGCTAAATTGATGCAAGATTTAGGTGGGAAAACAGTAATTCTTCGCACCTATGAAGCAGCAAAAAACACGCGGTTATTTGATGATGTTTTTGTAGTTACCGATTCCGATTTGATTTATGATGAAATTGTTTCCCATGGCGGAAAAGCAATTATGTCGATTACAGCACACGAAAGTGGAAGCGACCGAATTGCCGAAGCGGTTTCCAATTTAGACGTCGATATTGTGGTGAATGTTCAAGGTGACGAACCTTTTATCAATGCCGAACCTTTAGCAAAAGTGATTGATGTTTTTAAAAATGATACCGATAAAAAAGTTGATTTGGCTTCGTTAATGCGCGAAATTAATGACGAATCGGAAATCAATAATCCGAATAATGTAAAAGTGGTAGTTGATCAAAACGGATTTGCATTGTATTTTTCACGTTCCGTAATTCCGTACCCAAGAGATGAAAATGCAGGTGTTCGCTACTTTCAACACATCGGAATATACGCTTTTCGCAAACAAGCACTTTTAGATTTTTCTTCTTTACCAATGAAATCGTTAGAAATCGCCGAAAAACTAGAACAACTACGTTATTTAGAATACGGAAAACGCATCAAAATGGTAGAAACGACACATGTTGGAATCGGAATTGATACTGCTGAAGATTTAGAAAAAGCACGTTTATTATTCAAATAAAACATTTCACTTTTTGTCATTTCGACGAAGGAGAAATCACATAATCTGAATCACTTGATGTGATTTCTCCTTCGTCGAAATGACAAGTCTGCGCATTAAGCCAACTTTTTAATCGTAAACAATTCATTGTGATCTTCCACTTTTGGATACATCCGCAAGGAATAATTCCCGCCAAATTTTGTTTTGTAATTTAGGTTTCTGACACGGTCTTTTTCAGATATTACCATCGTATTAAAAAGTATAAATCCGTTGGTATTCAGTAAAAAATTAATCCTATTGATAAAGAAATCTTCAAATAAAAAATTGGGCATTGTCGTATCCTGAAAGATATCAATAATAATTAAATCGAAGTTGGATTTTGTTTTCAAAACGAATTCAAAAGCATCATCTATTACCATTTCTAAATTGGGAATTTGATTTAATTTAAAATAGGAATTGGCAATTGTTATCACCTCTTCATCCATTTCAACTCCCGTAATTTTACCTTTGTATTTAATTTCATTTGCTAATGTCCGGATGACACTTCCTCCTGCAACACCAAGTACTAATACCGAATTAAAATTTCTAATACGCTCAAAACCAATATATTTCAATCCCTTTCGCAATATGCGTTGCAAACTCCCATAGGAATAGTTGGTGTTTTTGCTGTCTAAAACGAGCTGTCCGTTATTCCAGGTAACTTCTAATGTTTTACTTATGGAGGAGTTTTTTTTGTAAACATTTATAGGAATGAAGTAACTAAAGAATTTGGCAATCATAGATTTTTTCTCAAAAATAACAGAATAATGCTAAATTTACACAAAATATTTTAGATGAAGAAACGACTTTACGAATATATTTTTTTCCGATTAATGGGATGGAAAATCTTAGGTGCGTTCGATCCCAATATTAAAAAATGTGTTATAGCGGTAATGCCACATACTTGTAATTTGGATTTCTTTATTGGTTTATTGGTTCGTGGAATCGTCAATCAGGAAATGAATTTTGTTGGTAAAAAAGAACTGTTTGTTTTTCCTTTTGGTTATTACTTTAAATCGATTGGAGGCGCACCTTTGGATCGAACCGGCGGAAAAAACCTTGTTGATTCTATCGTGGACATTTTTAACAGCAGAACTGTTTTTAGATTGGGAATAGCTCCGGAAGGAACCCGAAAAAAAGTGACCGAACTGCGTACAGGTTTCTACTATATCGCATTAAAAGCGAATGTGCCAATTATTCCTGTTGCTTTTGATTTCGGAAATAAAGAGGTTAAAATCGGACAACCTATATATCTCACAGGAAATTTCGATGTCGATATGAACCATTATTTAGCACATTATAAAGGAGTAAAAGGGAAATATCCAGAACGCCAATACCAAGTAAACGAATGATAGATTATTTAGAATTACACAAGCGATACAAAGCCAATTCATTATTTGGAAGATACATTACATTACACGATATCGAACCGCTGCTTCCCAAATTTTCTGCTTCAGTGATTGGAAAATCAGTTCTCGGAAAACCTATTTACAAGTACATTATTGGCACCGGAAAAACAAAAGTTTTTATGTGGTCGCAAATGCATGGTAATGAAAGCACTACAACAAAAGCATTGTTTGATTTGTTTAATGTTATTCATTCGGATGAAGAAATCGGTGTACGTTTGCTAAGTGAATTTACCTTTTGCTTTTTGCCAATGGTCAATCCAGATGGAGCCGAAATGTATACTCGTGAAAACGCTAATGCTGTCGATTTAAACCGAGATGCCTTCGATTTATCGCAACCCGAAAGTGTTTTATTGCGACAAACCTTCAACGAATTTCAACCGGATTTTTGCTATAATTTGCACGACCAACGCACTATTTACGGTGCTGGCGATACGGGAAAACCAGCTACAGTTTCTTTTTTAGCACCTTCTTTTAATGAAAATCGCGATGTGAATGAAGCGCGTTCGAAAGCGATGAGTCTGATTGTAGCGATGAATGAAGAACTGCAAAAGTACATTCCAAATCAAGTGGGTCGCTTTGATGACGGGTTCAATTTTAATTGCATTGGAGATACTTTTCAAAACCTAAATGTACCAACGGTTTTATTTGAAGCAGGTCATTATGAAAATGATTATTACCGTGAATATTCGCGTAAGATGATTTTTATCGCCTTAATTTCCGGTTTGAAATATCTTTACGAAAACGATATAGTTCCTAACGAAAATGAGAATTATCTAAAAATTCCGCAAAATAAAATCAATTTTTATGATTTTCTTTACAGAAATGTCAAAATAAATTATGATAGTAACGAAATTATTACGAATTTTGCCGCACAATACGTAGAAGAACTCATTGATGGAGTAATCCAATTGAATGCTTACATAGCTGAAATTGGCGAATTGAAAGGGTTTTATGGACATTATCAATACAATGCACATAAAATGAAGTACGCAGATGATGCCGAATCCATTCCGAAAATCGATCAAAAAGCTTCTTTTAATTTGGGAAAAGACATCCAATTTGTTAACGGTGTAAAAGTGTAACAGTTGTTTTTCTTTATGATGATTGAAATGTATTGTGATAAAACAACAACAAACAACAAAATATAAATCAATAGTTATGAGTAAGTTCCGTTTAGATGAAGTAGATCACCAAATTCTGGATATGTTAATTGATAACACTAGAGTTCCGTTTACAGATATCGCAAAAAAATTATTAATTTCTGCTGGTACTGTTCACGTAAGAGTTAAAAAGATGGAAGATGCCGGAATCATTATGGGTTCGTCATTAACACTAGATTATGAAAAATTAGGGTATTCCTTCATTGCTTACGTTGGTGTTTTTCTTAACAATACCTCACAAACAAAATTTGTTTTAGAACGAATTAATGAAATTCCGTTTGTTACTGTTGCACACGTAACGACAGGAAAATTCAATATTTTCTGTAAAATTAGAGCTAAAGATACCAAGCACGCCAAAGATGTTATCTTTATGATTGACGATATTGATGGTGTTTACAGAACCGAATCGATGATTTCACTTGAGGAAAGTATAAACGACAAAAAAAGATTGATGCATACTATTTTTAAAAATTTGTAACGTATTGTTTCTAAAAAAATTAAAACCTCAAGTAGCTCTTGGGGTTTTTTTAGTTCTAATTTTGCTAGGTTATTCTGTGGTTTAAAAAAAATCTGTAAATTGTTAACCAATTCATTGCTATGTATACACTTCCAAAAATAGAACGATTCAATCAAAATGTAGTCTCTAAATACGCTATTTACAACAGTGTATTTATCACGTTACCGTTTGATGCTATTGATAATACAGGCGTTTTACTACCATTATTCAGTGAAGTTTGTGATAGCGGATTCAAAAATCAAATGAGTCCGATTGCCATTGTAGATTCGTTTTCTAAAAAGTATATTGACAATGCTTCCGAAGAAGAAAAAATCAATTTACTCTTTCGATTCATTCAATATGTAGAACGGCAAATCGTGCTGTTTGATGCTATTGAAGATGCTGCTTTTCCGATTGTAAATAATATGGAAGGAAGCGGTTCGCTTCGAGATAGCAATGATCGAACGGAAACCAAAGAACTAAAAGAAAAGCTCATTCACTTTTTAGAAAATTTTAATGTACGACCAGTGTTAACAGCACATCCAACGCAATTTTATCCTGGAGCAGTACTCGGAATTATCACCGATTTGACCGACGCTATTCGCGATAATGATCTTATAAAAATCAAACAGTTATTAGCGCAATTGGGCAAAACACCGTTTATAAAAAAGGAAAAACCGACACCATATGATGAAGCTGTCAGTTTAATTTGGTACCTTGAAAATGTGTTTTACCAAACTTCGGGAGAAATGTTGCAGTACATTCAGAAGAATATTTTTAAAGATAAAACGATTGTCAATCCGATAATCAACCTCGGATTTTGGCCTGGTGGCGATAGAGATGGGAATCCATTTGTCACACCCGAAATCACATTGAAAGTCGCCGACAGATTGCGGACATCCATCTTAAAATGTTATTATTCAGACATTCGAAAACTAAAACGAAAACTTACTTTTCCCGGAATTGATGTCATAATTACCGATATCGAATTAAAAATATACCATTCTGTATTTTACTCTGAAGGAACAGTTTACATTACGTTACCGGAATTAAAAGACAAGCTAAATCAAATCAAAAATGTTGCTATTGAAAAACACCAATCGTTGTATTTGGATGAGATCAACGACTTAATCAATAAGGTAACTATTTTCGGATTTTATTTCGCTTCCTTAGACATTCGTCAGAATAGTAAAATCCACAACAAAGTAATACAAACGATTTTTCAGCATTTGGAAAAAGACAATTCGGCTTTGACCAATTACTTTTCCCTTTCGGATGAAAAACGCTTTGAAATCATTTCCGATTTATCAGGATCAATTTCGCCTGATTTGTTTGAAGATGTAATGACCAAGCAAACCATAGCTTCGTTTTATGCGATGCAGCAAATTCAACAAAATAATGGTGAATTGGGTTCCAATCGTTACATCATTAGCAATAACGAAAGTGCGTTGAACGTAATGGAAACCTTTGCCTTGCTGCGATTGTGTGATTGGAAAAATCCAACAGTTGATATTGTTCCGCTATTCGAATCGATAAACGATTTGCAAAAAGCCGATGTTATTATGGAGCAATTGTACACCAATACTGCTTATGCGAAACATTTAAAAAGCCGAGGTAACAAACAAACCGTGATGTTAGGTTTTTCAGACGGCACAAAAGATGGTGGTTATTTAATGTCAAATTGGGGAATTTATAAAGCCAAAGAAGCCATTACAGCGATTTCTAGAAAATACGGAATTAAAGTAGTTTTCTTTGATGGACGCGGTGGACCACCAGCTAGAGGCGGAGGGAAGACGCACAATTTCTACGCATCACTCGGTTCCAACATTGAAAACAATGAAATTCAATTGACTGTGCAAGGACAAACGATCAGTTCTAATTTCGGAACTTTAGATTCCTGTCGTTACAATTTGGAAAATTTGTTGAGTGCCGGAGTATCCAATCAGATTTTAAATGATGAATCGAAAAATTTATCCAACTTCGATAAGGAAATTATAAACGAATTGGCGCAAATTGGCTATGATAAATACATCGCATTTAAAAACCATCCGAAGTTTATTCCGTATTTGGAAAACAGAAGTACGCTGAATTATTATTCAAAAACGAATATCGGAAGCCGACCTTCCAAAAGAAATACAACTGATGATCTCAATTTTGACGACTTGCGTGCGATTCCGTTTGTGGGGTCGTGGAGTCAGATGAAACAAAACGTACCTGGATTTTTTGGTGTAGGTTCGGCATTGAAGTATTTTGAAGAAAATAACCAATGGAAACAAGTCCAAGATTTATTTGATAATTCCCTATTTTTCAGAACCTTATTGGAAAACAGTATGATGTCGTTGGCAAAATCGTTTTTCCCGTTAACCCATTACATGAAAGAAGATCCCGAATACGGCGATTTCTGGCAAATTATTTACGATGAGTTTTTGGAAACCAAGCGACTTCTTCTTAAAATTGCCGGACACAAAGAACTGATGGAAAATTATCCTGACGGAAAAGCATCCATCGTCATGAGAGAAAATATCGTATTGCCGCTGCTAACGATTCAGCAATATGCCTTGTGTAAAATAAATGAAATCAAAAAGAATGGAAGTAATGACAGATTGCTTCCCATATATGAAAAATTAGTCACACGTTCGATGTTTGGGAATACCAATGCGAGTAGAAATTCGGCATAAGAAAAATTTCGATTATTCGATTATTCGATTTTTGGATAGTTC
>JANNCY010000215.1:0-9477 GCA_031387085.1 Flavobacteriales bacterium
TCTTGCCATTGGTGGCGTTTGACTCTAAAATCGATAATAAAATCAAATTTATTTGTAGCAAAAAATTGTTTTAAAACTTGAAATCGTTTCAGTCGATTTAAAAATCCGTTGGAGTTATTTTTAAGTTTTCCCAGATTTAAAACTGCTCCAGAATAGTCATACTCTATTTTATCCACCACAATAACGTGATGCACTTCGCATTCGTTTTGCACAAAATAATTCGACAACAATGCCGCACATCGCTCGGCGCCACCAGTAGCTAGCTGATCGGAAACCAAACAGAGTCGGAATTTCTTTTTTGCAGTATCGTTCAAATTTTGATTATTTTAGCAACAAATATACTAATTAAGTGAAGATTTTATTAATAGGCGAATTCAGTCGGTTACACAATTCTTTAAAAGAAGGATTGGTCGCTTTGGGTCATGAGGTTATCCTTATCGGAAATGGCGACGGATTTAAGAATTACGCTGTTGATGTATCGACAAAAGCCAAATTTTGTGAATCGAAATGGATGCAACTTCCGAGAAAAGCCATTCATAAAATCACAAGGTTTGACATTGCAACGATTGAATTTGGCATCCGATTTTATTTCCATCTAAAGAAGCTACAAGGATTTGATATTGTGCAATTGATTAACGAATCGGCAATACAAACCGTTCCGTTTTTGGAGCGTTACTTATTGAGGAAAGTCATCAAGCAAAATAATACCCGAGGCACCCGAGCCAAAGGCGAACGGAGCGAAGCTAAAGCCGAACAGAGCGGAGCTAAATTGTTCTTATTGTGCTGCGGCGTTGATTATACAGTAGCGCAATACATGATGGAAAAAAAGGGAAAATATTCGATTATGAATCCGTATTTTGAGAATTCAAAATCGCATGACGAATACCAATTCATACTCGATTTTTTATCCAACAGTCATAAAAAAACACACGATTTGGTGTATGCTAATTGTCGTGGAATTATCGCTTCGGATATCGATTATCTATTGCCAATGCAAAATCATTCGAAATTTTTAGGATTGATTCCGAATCCGATAAATACCGATACTATCGTTTTTTCAGACACTAAAATTGAAGATAAAATCAACATCTTTCTTGGCATCAATAGAGGAACCTATTACACCAAAGGCATTTCCTTTTTTGAAAAAGCTCTCAAAATAATTGCTACTAAATACGGTGCTTCAATTGACATTAACGTTGTCGAAAACATTCCGTATAACGAGTACATTAAACTATATCACAAAGCACATATTGTACTCGATCAAGTGTATGCTTACGATCAGGGATATAATGCGTTAGAAGCAATGGCGAAAGGAAAAGTGGTTTTTACAGGAGCTGAAACCGAGTTCTCTGAATATTATAAACTGGACGAAAAAGTCGCTATTAATGCTTTACCAGATGTAAATTATTTAGTTGCCGAATTATCATTTTTAATCGAAAATCCAAATGATATAATTGCCATTGGAAAACGAGCAAGGCAATTCATCGAAAACGAACATCAGTATGTAAAAATTGCTGAGAAATATCTGGAAACTTGGAAAAAATAAAATCCTTTATTAGTGCAAATAGTGCCCTTTTGCTGGTCGTTGCTATTCCGGTTTTAACCTCGATTGCATATGCTATCATTATGCCGGTTTCAGTTGACGAAGCGGCGACTTTTTTGCTGTTTACCAACACCAATATTATCGAAAGTGCTACTACCTATCCGGCGCCGAACAATCATATTTTACATTCTATAATTACCAATTTTACCAAACATTTACCATATTTATCCGATTTGTTCAAACTGCGAATTTCATCCATTGCAATTAATTTGGTAACACTGTTGGTGCTTTATAAATTCATTGTAAAGCATTTCAACAAAAAAATGGCACTTATTGTAGTTGCCATCACCTCGATGCTTTTTATGACGATTTACTACAGTTATATGTCGAGAGGCTATGCATTCGTAAATTTGTTTTTTCTCATCAACCTGTTTTGTGTTTTCAATCTTATTAAAGGAGAAAATGCAGTTAAAAACTGGAGTGTTTTTTGCGTTTCTTCTGTACTCGGATTTTACACTATGCCGTCTTTTTTATATCCTTTTGTGACATTGAATTTTTTCTTCTTTCTGTTTCAGCATAAATCCATTTTGAAGCAGGTTGTTGCCAATGGTATTGTTGCTTTCGTTGTCGTGATTTTGTATTCGCCTATTGTCTATAATGAAGGACTTGCTGCACTGACTAACAATCCGTTTGTAAGACCAATTGGTTTTTTAACAACCCTAAGATCATTGCCGAAGTTTTCACTGTTAACCCTTCAGGAAATTACTGGAATCCGTTGGTTTGTTGTGCTTGGTGTTCTTCTAATTGTGGCTTACAAACTACGTAACGTTGCCGGTACAATCACAAAACGATTTGCCTTAGTTTTCCTATTTGCTCCAATTGTTCTACTGAGTATTCATTGTGTGATTCCGTTTTACAGAGTGTTTAGTTATTATTCATTTGTGATTGTTATATTGATTTGTCTGGCTTTCGAAAATCAAATAAACAAGCTAAATTACAAATTGCTACTGACTGTTTTACTTTTGATGCAAGGTATATTGCTACTTAATTTTGAAAGACAGATTTATGCTTATGAAAACAAAGATGCCGCGATAAACATGACTTGTGACACCATCATCAAAAAAATAATTGGGAATAAAAAATACCTGTTCGATGAGTCGCTATTGTATTATAATCTGCATTTCGAACTCATTACTAAAGGTTATAAAGATTATAAAATAAAGGAAGTTTCAAACGTAAATTTGGATGCGGATACAGTTTCCAATTTTGATTACATCATTATCAAAAAAGAACGCAATAGAACAAAATTTAAGAAGCCATTTTATGTAACGGAATATTATAGTATTTATAAAAACTAAGCTAAATAAAATTCAAATATCACGCAGATTTTTTGATAAATAGTTTTCGGAACATGAGTAAAACAAACACCAAACAAATTGCATTGGAAAAAACATACGCTTTTAAAACACCAACCGTTGCGAACTCATTTACCAAATAAAAAGACAGCAATAAGTAAGACGCATTAAAAACAATTTCGATAAAGAAATAACGCTTCATCATTGTTTTTACTAAAATTTGAAATCCAAAAGCTAACGTCATAATTCGTAAAAAATCGCCAACTAATTGCCAAACTAAAATGTCTCTGATTCCTGAGAATTCAGAGGTAAAAGCCAATTTTAAGAGAATTCCTTTAGCGATATAAATCGCAATCAACATTACGAAAAATAACGGAACTAATGTTTTAAAATACGTTTTTAATTCCGATTTAAATTCGGCATCGGTTTGCAATGACGCTAATTTCGGCATGTAATACATCGACAATCCGGAACTAAAAAACACCATGTAAAAACTCGATAGTCGGTTAATGGCATCCCAAATTCCGGCTTCTTCAATCGAATGTGTTTTCACGATAAAATTTCGAATGCAAATTAATGTTAACGGCGCAATGACAGCACTTAACATCGCCATAACAGAAAAATTCTTTATTATCGTAATGTACTTTTTACTAATGATTTTGTGCAAATCAAATTGAAAAAACGAATTGTCTTTCCGAACATATAAGAACGTAACCAAAACCATTAAAAGTTCACCAATCGCAATCGATAAAAGACCGCCAAGAATTGTGCGCTTCCAAATCAACAAAGCCGATAATCCAAAAACCAAAACGTTGGCCACAATTTGGATGTAAATAATACGTTGGAATTTTTCCAATCCGTTGTAAATCGCCAGCCAAAATGTATTAATAACCATTAATGGCAATAGAATTCCGAAAAATTGTATCGGAACAAAATAGGCTGTAGTAAAGAATAAAAGCTGCGAAATAAGATTTGCTAGGAAAAAGGTGGTACATCCAAAAACTACAGAAACGATTAAAAATAACCAGAAAAAAGTAGAATAAATAACCGAAAGTTCGCGTTTGTCTTTTTTGTTTTCTACAACTAATTTCACAACAGAATTACTGATTCCTAATGTGGCCAACGATTTTAACATGGTAGAAAAATTTCTAAAACTTCCCATCAATGCCATTCCTGATGTGCCTAAAAAATAAGAGATGATTTTCGTAGAAACAATTCCTAAAACAAAACTGATTGCAACTGATATCGAATTCAGCGACAATACTTGGAGTAATTTATTTTGCTTTACAATTTTCAAATTATAAATTTCGAATTACTTTGGCTGGATTTCCAGCAACGATAACATTCTTCGGAATATCATTTGTAACAACAGAACCCAATCCGATTACGGAATTTTCGCCTATAGTTACACCTTTCAAAATAGTGACATTGTCACCGATAAAAACATTTTTTTCAATGGTAACAGCAACCGATTTTGGCTCCCCTGAATTTCGCATATCAACTCGTAAATCGTGTCCGTCATTATCAATAATAGCACAATTTACTCCGATTAAAACATTGTCTTGAATCGTAATGTTTTGAAAAGCTACGGCAGAAAAAGCATTGTTAATCGCCACATTATCGCCAATTGAAATGACGCTATCACTGTTTCGGGCTTCCAAATAAGCGTAGTGCGAATAGAAATTCGGAGAAGCTATTACGCCCATCTGTACGTTTTTTCCAAAAATGATTTTACCTTTTCCTTTTAAAAGTATAGGATGATAAAGCAATGGTTTTCCAATCACATTACTGCAATTAGAAAGGATTTTGTACTTCCAAATCCGCATTGTTACAAAAAAAATAGCAGCTATTCCCATCTAATATTGATTTAAAGTTTGTATAACAAAATCAACTTCTTCATTTGTCATTATTGGACTTATCGGTATACTCAACACTTCCTCATGAATCTTTTCTGTAATTGGAAATGATAAATTATTCCAACTTTTAAGTGCTTTTTGCCTGTGCGGCGGAACCGGATAATGAATCAACGTTTCAATTTCATACTGTTTTAAATACTCCTGCAAATGGTTTCTGTTTCGAGTTCGAATGACAAACAAATGAAACACATGATTGTTGGACAAATCCCAGTGAGGCAAAGCAATCCTAATATTTTTTATTTCGGATACATAGCGTTTGGCTATAGCTCTTCTCTTTTCGTTGTCGGAATTTAAATGCGGTAATTTCACGTTTAAAAAAGCGGCTTGCAATTCATCCAATCGCGAATTTACACCGAGATAATCGTTGTAATATTTAGTTTCCGAACCATAATTACGCAACGAAATTAACACTTTTGCTAAGTCGTTATCGTTGGTGGTAATGGCTCCTCCATCGCCTAATGCACCGAGGTTTTTCCCTGGATAAAAGCTGTGAGCTTGGGCTGAAAAACTGTTGTTGTTTGTTGGAATACTTGCCCCGTGAGACTGCGCTGCATCTTCAACCACCAATAAGTGATGTTGCTTTGCAATGGTATTTATCACCTCCATTTCGGCCAATTGACCGTACAAATGCACCACTAAAATGACTTTGGTTTTAAACGTGATTTTTTTTGAAATCAAATCGGGATCGATATTGAATGTTTCCAATTTTGGTTCGACCAAAACCGGAACCAAATCAGCTTGAAAAATAGCTAGAATTGTAGCAATGTAAGTGTTGGCAGGAACAATAACTTCATCGCCTTTTTGGAGTTTTCCCAACTCGATATATCCTTTAAAAATAAGAGTCAAAGCATCCAAACCATTGGCAACTCCGATGCAATATTTGGTTCCGCAATAAGCTGTATAGTTTTCTTCAAAGGTTTTGACTTCATTTCCTAAAATAAACCAACCATTATCTAAAACCAACTTCATTTTTTCTTGAAATTGCATTTGATATTGCGCGTTTATTTTTTGTAAATCGAGGAATTTTATCATTACTAGATTTTAATTATTTGCCTTTAATTTGTTGTAATTGTTGAATGTCTAACAAATCTTTTGGTCTATTCGCTTTTATTTTACTAGTAATTAAATCGTCAAAAGATAAAATATTCCAACGTAAAAAAGGATTTTCATTTACAATAATCTTTTCACTATCACGGAAAGCTTCATCAAAAGTTTTGTTTACAGAAAAGTTAGTTATTAATTCTAAATCCAGATCAACTGGTGAAAACTTTATGGAAATATTTTGTTGTTTCGTTTTTACTTTTTCTGGAAAATCATCAATCTCATATCCCATATCATTAAAAACTTTTATCAAATTCTTAAAATTAATTTCGGTTGTTTCAATCCAAAAATCAACATCCGCAGAATGTCTTTGATAGCCATGAAAATAAACAGCGCCACCACCAACCATTAACATTCTTACATGATGCTTATTTGCCAATGTTATAAATTGATTTATATTTTCTTCGCAAGGTTGACTCATTATTTAGATTTAATTTCAATCAAAAAATTATTAGATTTTTCTTGAATTTCTTTTTTCGGTAGTTGCTTGCTTTTCAAAATCAAATCAATAAAACTATAAATTCGTTCGGCTTTAGATAATTTCAAAAAACTCTCCAATTGTTTTTTATTACTTTCTTCTTTGGTTTGAAAACTAATTTTCATAATCAAATTTTATTTAAATATAATTATTTTACAGTAACACTCACGATTATATTAATACATTCTCTACTAATTTATAATTGGCAGTGGCAACTTCATAATTACTTTGAATCGTTGTTTTGGCTCCAAAACTTTCTTTCCAAAACAAAATACCTTCGTTAATTTTCATTCCGTTTTCTTCATGTGATGGCCCGAAATCGAAGTAGTTTTTATCGTGAAAAACATTTGTAATTAAATGGTTGTATAAATAATCAATGCTTCCCAATTTATTTTTCTTTTCGTTACCGGAAAGGTATTGTGGATGGGCAACTTTATCGGTAATAAAAACGGTGGTTCCCGCTACAATTTCATTTTCGTGATAAACATTAAAATGACGAATGTTCTCAGGAAACTGCTTTTGTAACTGCTTTATTTCTTCTAACGAATGTACGGGTTTGGCTTGGTGTTTCTGCATCAAGTTCGGAATTAGAATCCGATTCCAAAACGGCTCAAAATTTGTCTCTTCTTTAATTGTTAAATTGGCTGAAACACCTCTGCGAATACATTGTTTGCGATCTTTCGAAAAAGAAAACGACTTAGTTAAATCAATCACTGACAAACAATCTTTTCGAAATGCTTTTGCTTGTAATAAAAACAAACAGTAGTCCATTTCCTCAGAAAAAAAATGATCATAAATTGAAGGTAGTTGTTTAATATGCAATGTTGTAACTTTATTTTGATTTAAAAATTGCAACACCGATTTAAATATTTCGATAACGTCGCCTAATTTTGCTTTTTCAGGCAGCACCAATCCTCCATAAGTCAGTCCTTGATGAGAAAAAACAGTATCTCCTACTCGATTTGCTGGTAGTACTGCCACTATTTTTTTCTCATCAAAAACCATCAAAGAATAATCTTCAAAACGGTCTTTGTGGTATTCCATAAAATGGCGGTGAAATAAGAAAGTAGCATTCTTTGCCTTTTCAATAAAGCCGTTCCAAAGTGCAAAATCACTTGAATTGTATATCTTAATTTGGTATAGTTTCACTCCGTATATTTAAAACTTTGGAAAATTACACAATTATTTTCTATTAAATTGAATTTCAAAACGACTTATTATTCCAAAAAAATGCTTAATTTTATTCTTTTGTTTAATTTGAAAGTGGTGAAATTAAAACTCCAAACAGTTATTTTTAGTATAATTCTATTTGCATTATGTCCGGTTTTTGGACAAAATGTAACCTTATACAGTCAATTTAACGGCAGGTATGATTTTGTTTTTGTTGGCAATACAATGAATCTAGGAGAAAATAACGTAACTGTAGGTTGTGAAGATTTACTTGTCAATTCCTCGACAGCGAATTTATCATTGAATCTAAATCAACAAATTGTAAGTGCTTATTTGTATTGGGCTGGTTCAGGATCTGGCACTGGGGATACCAATGTAAAATTAAATGGAAATGATATTGTTGCTGAAAGAAATTTTTCAGTAACCAATCAGAATTCACAACTTCCTTATTTTAGTGCTTTTGCAGATGTTACGACTTTGGTAACAACTACAGGAAACGGTGATTATACCTTGTCTGATTTGGATATTTCACAAGCATTACTCGACAATGCTGGCTATTGTAACAATCGAACCAATTTTGCAGGTTGGGCATTAGTAATTGTTTATAGTGAACTTAGTTTACCATTAAATCAAATTAATATTTATGATGGTTTGCAAGGCATTCCACCTGCTTTATCGATAACATTGAACAATTTAAATGTGATTAATACAGCAGGTGCCGAAATCGGATTTGTAGCTTGGGAAGGCGATGCCAATCTTGCTGTTTCAGAAACACTAAGTATAAATAATAGTCCACTTAGCAATCCACCATTAAATCCAGTGAATAATGCATTTAATGGAACAAATAGTTTTACAGGAAGTTCGACCATGTACAACATGGATTTGGATGTGTACAATATCCAAAATAATTTGACTGTTGGGAATTCAAATGCTTTGATTCAGATGACTTCTGGACAAGATGTAGTGTTGATAAATGTAGTCGTAACCAAACTCAACAGCCAATTACCCGATGCTACAATTGTCATTAACAATATAACACAAAACTGCGATTCTAGAACGATGACAGTTGATTTTACAGTTTATAATTTAAATGCTACAGATAATTTATTAGCTGGAATCCCGATTGCAATATATGCGAACGGAATTTTCTTTGGAAATACGCAAACGGCTGTACTTATTCCAATTGGTGGAAGTTGGAGCAGTCAAATTACTATTACAATTCCGCCAACTATTCCAAATAATTTTACACTTCAATTTGTTGTAGATGACAATGGCACAGGTCAAGGAATTACACTTGAACTAATTGAAAACAACAATACTTTTTCGGTGCCTGTTTCATTGTGGTTTTCTCCAGAATTTAATAGCCTCGAAACATTAGAATCGTGTAATGAAGGCTTTACTCAAGCAACCTTTGATTTTTCGAATTACGCCGATTTGGTAAAAATAAATCCGACAGATGTTGTTTCTTTTTATGCTTCTCAAATGGATGCTGAAAATGAAGTCAATCCAATTTTAAACACCTCCAATTATATTGCTACTGCTACTCCTACAGCAATTTTTATTCGTATTAAAAATGATCATTGTTATAGCATCACTTCTTTTTTATTGACGTCAAGAAATTGCCCGCCAACCGTTTATAATTATATTTCTGCCAATGGTGACGGAATCAACGAAAGTTTTACCATTAAAGGATTACGCAATATTTTTGTAAACTTCGAATTGAATTTGTACAACCGCTGGGGACGATTAATTTGGACAGGCAACAACCAAACTGAAAACTGGAATGGTCACTCTAATGAAGGTTATCGTTTGGATGAAAACACAACCTCGGAATCGACATATTATTATATCTTAAACTTAAACGACGAAGGCTATCCAGAACCTTTGAGTGGGTATTTGTATTACACGAAATAG
>JANNCY010000224.1:0-3413 GCA_031387085.1 Flavobacteriales bacterium
CCATTTGTTTTTAGTGATTTCAGCCATGATTTTAGTTTTGCTGTTCGCTTTTTTGAATCATTTTAATTTTGATCAATACTTGTTTGTAGTCGCGTATTTTCCTTTAACCAGCCATCTAATGACAGTTTACAGAAACAAAAATCCAAAATTGTTAGATCCCGAATTAAAGAAACTCGCCATCAGCACTTTTATTTTATCCTTATTGTTATCCTTGGCTTTAATTTTTCTGGTATCCGATTTAATCTTATATTATTTAGAACAATATTTTAATTAATTGAAATCATGAAAATAACTTACTACGGACATGCTTGTATTGGAATTGAAGTCAGCGGTAAAAACCTACTAGTTGATCCTTTTATTACCGGAAATCCAAATGCTGCACAAATCGACATCAATACTATAAATGCCGATTATATACTGCTGACACACGCGCATCAAGACCACACTCTCGATGTAGAAGCCATTGCAACACGAACCAATGCTATAATTATCTCGACTTATGAAGTAGCAACGTATTTCGGAAATAAAGGTTTTCAATACCATCCGATGAATCACGGTGGAAGCTGGCAATTTGATTTCGGAAAAGTAAAAATCGTGAGCGCCATTCATTCGAGTTCCTTTGCAGATGGGACTTATGGTGGAAATCCAGCGGGATTCGTAATCGAAGGGGAACACAAAAACATCTACATTTCAGGAGATACAGCGTTGACAATGGACATGAAGCTCATTCCAATGCGGACCAAACTCGATTTAGCGGTCCTTTCCATTGGAAATAATTTCACAATGGATGTCGAAGATGCAATCATAGCTTCCGATTTTGTCGATTGCGACAAGGTGCTTGGTGTACATTTCGATACGTTTGGTTACATTAAAATCAACCATGAAGAAGCCAAGAAGAAGTTCTTCGACGCCGGAAAAGATTTAATGCTGCTCGATATCGGTCAAAGTATTAAGTTGTAGTTTGTCATTGCGAACCTGTCATTGCGAGGAACAAAGCAATCTGAAGCTATTTCCAGCTTTCGCCTTTATCTTTTTATTCCATTGCATTTGCTGCTCCAATTCGCGTTGCTCGTGTCATAAAAAGGATATCGGCTCTATCTGGGCTAGCGCTTAGTGTTACTGTGACGTTTTTCCATAAAAACAATATCCATTTGAAAGCAACGTATCAAAAATACCATCTCCAGTTTAAAAGACCTTCAGGGACTTCTCGCGGTATTTTAACGGAAAAAGAAACCTGGTTTATCCTACTCGAAGTAAACGATAAAAAAGGAATCGGAGAGTGTGGTTTACTACGTGGACTAAGTTGTGACGATCGTACCGATTATGAAGCAAAATTACAATGGACTTGCAACAACATTCATTTAGGAAAAGAGGTGCTTTGGGAAGCTTTAATTGAATTCCCTTCCATTCAATTCGGAGTCGAAATGGCATTCCAATCGTTAGCAAGTGAATCACCTTTTTTATTGTTTCCATCGCAATTTACGGATGGCGAAAAATCAATTCCAATCAATGGTCTAGTTTGGATGGGAGAGGCCTCATTTATGAAGCAACAAATCGAAGAAAAAATCGCTCAAGGTTTTCGCTGTATCAAACTCAAAATCGGTGCTATCGATTTTCAAAAAGAACTCGATTTATTGCGGTTTATTCGTCAAAATTTTGATGCAAACACTATCGAAATTAGAGTCGATGCTAACGGTGCTTTTTCTGAATTAGAAGCTTTAATTAAATTAAATCAATTAGCTGGTTTTAAATTACATAGTATAGAACAACCTATTGCAAAAAACCATACTGACAGGATGGCAGAGCTATGTAAAACTACTCCAATTCCAATTGCGTTGGATGAAGAGCTAATCGGTGTCTTTTCAGTACAGGAAAAAGAGCATTTATTACAAAAAATAAAGCCACAATTCATCATTTTAAAACCGAGTTTGGTAGGTGGATTTCGTGGTACAAAGGAATGGATTTCGTTGGCAGAAAAATACCAAATCGGCTGGTGGATTACTTCGGCTTTAGAAAGTAATATCGGATTAAATGCCATTGCACAATGGACGTATTTGCAACACAATTCCATGCCTCAAGGATTAGGAACCGGAGGTTTGTATACCAACAATTTTGAAAGTCCGTTAACCGTTTCCAACGGACAATTGTGGTATAAAAAAGAATCGGATTGGGAATATGATTTATTATAAAAAAAAACCACTCAATTTCTCAAGTGGTCTTTTTACAATCAACTAAACTAAAAACTAAAAACAATAACTATTTTCCGCCACTAACTTGGTGGTAATAGTTTCTCTTAATCCCACAATATTAGGCATGTTGGTGTATTTTGTAAAACGACGCAATCCCATTAACATCATGCGTTGTTCATCGCCTTCTGCAAAAGAAATGATGCTTTCTTTTCCTTTTTGAGTTACGACATCAACTGCCTTGTACAAGTATAATTTTGCCATAGCGATTTGTTCTGTTACTTTGGCTTCACCTTCTTTTTTCGCCATTTTTTCTGTTCTTAAAATGGTGCTTTCTGACATGTAAATTTCGATTAACATATCAGCTGCGGCGGTTAACAATTGTTGGTGTCCTTCTAAATCTGGACCGTATTTTTGAACAGCGCCACCAGCAACCATTAAAAATGCTTTTTTCAATTTGGAAATCATTTCTTTTTCTTCCGAAAACAATTCGGAGTAATCGGGTGTGTCGAATGATGGAATTCCCATTAATTCTTCCTGAACTTTCGTTGCCGGACCCAATAAATCAACATGTCCTTTGAATGCTTTTTTAATCAACATCCCAACCGAAAGCATACGATTAATTTCGTTGGTTCCTTCGTAAATACGGGCTATACGCGCATCACGCCAAGCACTTTCCATTGGAGTATCTTCCGAGAAACCCATTCCGCCATAAATCTGAATTCCTTCGTCAGCACAATTTTGTACGTCTTCTGAAACGGCTACTTTTAGGATAGAACATTCAATAGCAAATTCTTCAACACCTTTTAATTCGGCTTCTTGATGCGATGTTCCTTCTGCTTCACGCAGTTGAATGCGGTTTTCAATGTCTTTCGCAGCTCTGTAGGTAGCACTTTCTCCTGCATATGTTGAAGTTGCCATTTCAGCTAATTTATATCGGATGGCGCCAAAACTTGAAATCGGCACTTCGAATTGAATTCTTTCATTTGCGTAATTTACCGCATTAGTTGTCACTCTTCGTTGGGCATCCAAACACGCTGCTGCTAGTTTAATACGACCCACATTCAAAGCATTCATGGCGATTTTAAATCCGTTGCCTCTTTCCGACAACATGTTTTCGACAGGAACTTTAGTATCTGCAAAGAAAACTTGTCTCGTAGATGAAGCGCGAATTCCCAATTTATGTTCTTCTTCACCCATTGTAATTCCATTACTTGGATCATTTTC
>JANNCY010000027.1:0-28051 GCA_031387085.1 Flavobacteriales bacterium
ACTTTTTCGTTCGATCCTTTACGGATTTGTCGTGTTCCCGAAGTAACAAAAGCTTCACTTCCTAATACTTGGTTGATTGCTATAACTAGTAATTGTACATTTTTATCTTGAATTCCAGATACCAAAACGCCTTTACTTCCAGCTGCTTTTAATTGTGCTGCTGCTTTGGCTACTTCTGCATCAAATTCCTTTCCTAAAGAAGTAGACACTGATGAGTTGGTAATGAAATTATATATTTTAACTAAAGCTTGTTTTTGATTGGCGGTAGACATCGCTACTCGTTTATCAGCCGAAGCTCCTGATAATGTCATGTTCGATTCAAGCTGAATGTGTTTTGACATTTTTCCGTTTTGTGGAATTCTTCCTTTCGCATAACCTGAATCGTAGCTTCCACCTTGCCAGTCTCCTAAGAAATCAGCTCCAACAGAAACAATTGTGTTTGCTTTTGAAAAATCGTAATCTACTAAAGCTCTTTCTCCGTAAACTGCTTCAAATGCATCCAACGCTGCCGATTCTGAAATCGCATCGTAAATAACATGTTTTGAGTTTGGATTTTTAGCTAAAAATTCAGCCACTATTTTTTCAGTAGACGGACTCGCTAATGTATTGGTCAATAAAACTACTTGTCCTCCTTTTGCTTTCGCATCAGCAAGATTTGTTTTTATGGTAGCATCTACTTCATTCCAAGTTGCATTTTTAGCATTAATCTTTGGATTTTTAAGACGCATGCTATCGTACAATGACAATACCGAAGCATGAACTCTTGCATTAGCTGCAAATTTAGCTCCTTCTATTTTATTGTTTTCTATTTTGATAGGACGACCTTCACGAGTTTTTACCAAAAGGTTGGCAAAGTCAAATCCGTCGAACATAGTCGTTGCATAAAAATCGGCAACACCAGGAATAATTTGTTCTGGCTGAACTACGTAAGGTATTGATTTATGAACAGGACCTTCACATGCTGCTAAGGTGGCTGCTGCTGTACTGAATCCGACATACTTTAAAAAGTCACGACGAGTAGTTGATGAGGCTGACAAAGCAGCTGCATCACCTAAAAAATCCTCTGTTGGAATCGCTTCCACAAATTCGTTATTTCTAAGCGTCTCAACAATAGAACTATTTTCGTTTAGTTCTTCAACACTTTTCCAGTATTTTTTGTTTGATGACATCGTAATATATATTAGCTTCTTAATTAATTGATTAATAGTGACACTTACCGCATTCTAAACCTCCCATTTGTGCAGCAGTCAATTTGTCTACACCGTATTTTTTTGAGAGTTCGGAATGTATTTTATCGTAATAAGCGTTTCCTTCCATTTTAACATCGGTTTTGCGGTGACAATTGATACACCATCCCATTGTTAAAGGAGCAAATTGTTTTTGAATTTCATACGTTTGAACCGGACCGTGGCACGTTTGACATTCGATACCCGCCACCGTTACGTGTTGTGAGTGATTGAAGTAAGCGAAATCGGGTAAGTTGTGAATACGCACCCATTTCACTGGATTTGTTTTTCCAGTATATTTTTGTGCAGCTTTATCCCAACCCACTGCATCGTACAGCTTTTGGATTTGCGCATCGTAAAATGCTTTTGAATATTCTGGAGTTGCTGTTGTATCCGACACTTCAGCAATGTTCTTGTGACAGTTCATACACACATTCAATGATGGAATACCAGCATTTTTACTTACACGTGCTGAAGAGTGACAGTATTTACAATCGATACCGTTGCTTCCTGCATGGATTCTGTGTGAATAATGAATCGGTTGAATCGGCGCGTAATCTTGATCTACACCTATTTGCATCAACCATCCGTATACAAAATAACCACTGGCAAGTAAAAGAAAAACAGCCGAAACAAATAATAAAAATTGATTTTTAACAAATGCTTTTGGCAAACTTAAAAAGTCTATTTTTCTATCAGCACCTTCTATACCGTTTGCTTTGGCTACTTTCGTTAATACATTGTTTACTAAAAACAACATGATAACCAACATTAACATTACTAAGGCTAATGCACCTAGAATAATGTTGTTAGAAATACCGCTATTACTTCCTTTAGTGTCAGGAGGTCCCGCGGTAGTAGAAGCCGTAGCTGGTGCCGGAGGCGGTTCCGAAGTATACGCAATAATATTATCTACATCTGTAGTTGACAATTGTGGAAAAGCCGTCATTACCGCTTTGTTGTTTTCTTCAAACAATTTTACGGCAGCAGCATCACCCGATTTAATCATGGCAGAACTGTTGTTCACCCATTTGTAAATCCATGCCATTTCGTGTTTACCAGCAACACCTCTAAGAGCTGGACCAGTAGATTTATCATCTAATTTGTGACAAGCGGCACAATTGGCGTTGAAAAGCGCTTTACCTGCAGCGGCATCTCCACCTGCTGTTGCGGGTGCAGCAGCCATAGCCGGAGCGTCTGTTGTTGCAGCTGGTGCTGCTTCTTGTGCGAATGATGTTAAGGAGAACGTTAGCATTACAGCTAAACAGAGAATGAAATTCCTTGAAATCGAATTATGGTTACCCACTTTTTTCATATTGTAAATGATTATCGACAATTTTGGTATGATTTTTTCTGCGTAATTTGCCGAAAAATCAATACACCCTTTAAAAACTTGCACAAAAATACGATTTATGAATTATTCTCAAAACCTTAAATATATCTTAATTATCAATTTATATTAATTCTAAATAATATTTTAGATTTTGTTTTTAATAAGAAGTAGTACATTTGCATATAAATCAATTCATTATGACGTTTTTAACAAAAAATTCCCTTTTTTTTACACTACTAATTCTCTTTCAATTTAATTGTTTTTCTTCCTTACAGGCTCAAAATGTTTCTGTTTATCAAGATGCTAAATTTGAGCAGCTATTAAATGAAAAAAGAAAAATAAACGCCTCAATCACAATTAATAACCGTTATAAAATTCAGATTTTTAACGGTAATAATGAAGCCTCAAAAAAAGCATTAATCAATTTTAAAAAGGATTTTAAAAACTATGACGCTACCATAATATTTAGTACTCCTGCTTATAAAGTTTGGGTTGGGAATTTTAAAACGCGAATTGAAGCTGAAAAAAATCTGGAAGTCATAAAAAAGAAATACGAAAATGCCATTATTATAAAGCCCAATAAATAATGTTTTTTAGAAACATCAAAATACTTCTTTTAGTAACTCTTTATAGTGTTTTCTTATCGCTCTTATTTTCTGAAAGTTTCCTTTCCGATTTTCAAGAAATAAGGAGAAGTATTCTTGTCGATGTTCAAAACAAAAAAACGGAAACGTTACTTATTCCAAAATCAACTTGGGATGCTTTTTCAGACCATCATGAATTTAAATACAAAGGAAATTTTTATGATGTAAAATCCTTTCTCTGCGAAAAGGAAACTGTAAAAATAACTGCAATCAAAGATTCTTTTGAAATTATACTAAAAACAATTACGAAAAATTCTACTTCCAAAAACAAAAAAAATCACTTTTCGAATAGTAAAAAAACAACTGATTTTTATTTCTCAAAAATCCCGTCTTTTGATTTGTTTTCTAACACTCCCATAGTTAACAATAATTACTATTATCCTTTTCAATTTCAAAACAAGTATTTGTTTTCGTTATTTCATCCGCCTTTGTTAGATTAAATTTTAGAGTTTTTCCTCCTTTCTGATAATTGCTTATCAGAATTGAAATTGTCATTGCATTAAAATGACAATAACTAAATAGTTAAATCAAAACAAATCTTATGAAAAAATATCTATACTTACTTTTCTTATGTCCAGTAGTGAGTTTCGGACAAACCCAATCCGATTCCACCAAAGTAAAACAGCTTGATGAAGTTACCATTTCATCACCAAAATATTTAAAAAACAAAAAATTCAATTCTCAGAAAGTCAATGTTATCACTAAAAAAGATATCGAATTTCAGAATTTTCAAAACACAGCAGAGGTATTATCCAATTCCGGAACCTTAGCCGTTCAGAAATCACAACAAGGAGGTGGAAGTCCGATGATACGCGGATTTGAAGCGAGTAGAATTCTACTTCTTGTAGACGGAATTCGAATGAACAATCTCATCTTTAGAGCAGGTCATTTGCAAAATAGCATTACTGTTGATGAAAATATGCTCGAAAATGTTGATGTGTTTTATGGAGCTGCTTCTACACATTTCGGAAGTGATGCTCTTGGTGGCGCTATCAATTTAACTACTAAAAAAGCATTGTTTGCTGCGGATAAAAAAGGATTTAGCGGCAATGTATTATCGCGTTATTCATCGGCTAACGAAGAAAAATCGGCTCATATCGACTTGAATTACGGCGCTGCGAATTTTGCTTCGTTAACTTCTTTTTCTTTCAATGACTTTGGCGATTTGAAAATGGGAAAAAAGCAAAACCACAACAATCCGTTTTTTGGGGAAAGAGACTATTATATCGAAACCATTAATGGTGTTGACCAACTGATTGCCAATGATGATAAATACGTACAAAAATTTACTGCGTACAAGCAATATGATTTTATACAAAAATTCGCTTTAAAACAATCGGATGGAAGTCTACACAGCTTGAATTTTCAGTATTCTACCACCACTAATGTTCCTAGATATGACCGTTTAACCGATCCCAACGGAAGTAGTTTGCGAAATGCCGAATGGTATTACGGGCCACAAAAACGTTTGTTAGGCGTTTACAATTTTAGCAAAAGTAACTTTATTTTGAATAGCGATTTATCGTTAGATGTAAGTTATCAAAATGTAGAAGAAAGCCGTCACAACCGTCGAGTTGGGAATTACAACTTGCAAAACCGAATCGAAAAAGTATCGGTATATGCTATCAATGCGGTGTTAAAAAGAACCTTCTCCAAAGGGGAATTAGTGTATGGTTTAGAAAATTATTTTGACGATTTGAATTCTTCCGCATACAGTAATAATATCAATACCGGAGCTGAAGCAACTATCGATTCGCGTTATCCTAACGGAAAAAATAACATGTTTAGAAGCGATTTGTTTGCGACCTACAACCAAACGATTTCAAAAAAAACCAATTGGAATATCGGTTTGCGTGCAGGATATACTACTTTAAAAAGCACGATTGATGATAATTCATTTTTTGAATTGCCTGCCACTTCTGCCAGTCAGAATAACTTTACTTACAGCGGAACCATAGGATTGATTCACAAACCAAGTGAAGAAGTAAGCTTGATTGCCAATGTGAGTTCGGGATACCGTGCGCCAAACATTGATGATTTGACCAAAATATTCGAATCGAGTGCAGGAAATGTTATTGTTCCGAATGAAGATTTAAAACCTGAAAAAACAGTTACTACCGATTTAGGGTTTCGAATCAACTCTAAAAACAAGCGTTTTGAATTGGAAACCAATTTCTATTACACCCGTTTCTTTGACGCCATAGTTACTGATGAATATACCTATAATGGTCAAAGTGTCATTACTTATGATGGTGTACCAAGTCAGGTTTTGGCCAATCAAAATAAAGGAAAGGCTTTCGTTACCGGATTTTCATCGGCGGTAAAAATGTATATTGTTGACAATTTATTGTTTACGGCTAGTTACAATTATACGATGGGTCGCATTGTAGAAGATGGCAATCACTCGCCATTAGATCACATTGCACCGTATTACGGAAAAGTGGGATTGAACTACACAAAAAGTAATTTTGCTATAGAAGCTTATATGTTGTACAACGGTAAGAAAAACATTAAAAATTACTTCTTAAACGGAGAAGATAACGAGCAATACGCTCCGGTTGGCGGAATGCCAGCATGGGAAACCTATAATGCGAAAGCTTCTTTAACAGTTTTCAAACATGCCACTTTATTCGCTGGAGTCGAGAATATTTTAGACACGCAATACCGAACATTTGCATCGGGAATGAATGCCGCGGGACGAAATATTTATGGCGGATTAAAGTTGAGTTGGTAAAACTTAAAAACAGATAGTAATAAAAAATCCCTCGATTGAGGGATTTTTTTATTGCTCATTTTTTAGTCGTTTTTCAAGAAGAAGAATTTCGATTTGTTTATTTTTATCAACAATTGATTGTTTTAAATCCTCTATTCTCTCTTTCATTTGATTTAATAGCTCTTCAGAAATATGATTTATAATTATGCCCCCTTGAAACGTACTACTTTCCCTTGAACTGTTATTTTGTATTATAACTTTATCATCGGATAACAGTTCAATCATATCAATTTTGTATTCTTCTGCAATTTTTTTTAATGTATCTATTGAAATAGATGATTTATCATTTTCCATATTAGAATAGGTTTTTTGTGAAACTGCTAAAACCTCTGCTAAATACTCTTGCGAATATCCTTTTTCCATTCTTAACTTTCTTAATTTATTACCAATATTAATACCTTTCTTGTTGGGCGTGTAGTTATTCATATGTAATTGAATAATTTATATATACAAATCTAGCATTTTTTTGATACTATATCAAAGTTTTAGAAATTATTTACTAGATTAAAGTAAAATTTTACTTACAATGTCTTTTTTTTACTAATCAGTTAACCGAATAGTTTACAATTTTACAAAACAAAATATCGCGAAATTTTGTTTAACCAATTTATTAATTAAATTTGAAAGTATTAAAATGAAAAAAGTATTTATTGGCTTGGTTGCCACAGTAATGTTTAGTTTTGTCGGAAGTGCGCAAAACTTGAGAGCAGATTTTTTAAGAGGAAAAACTAATGATGAAATTATCACAAGTTTTAACGAGTTAAGTACAGGACAAAAAAGTGCCTTATGGGTTGAAAAGATGGAGCAGTTATTGACAGAAACATTTCCTAGTGGAGATTTGTTGTTAATTAAGAAAATGAGAGATTCTCATTTGGGAAAAGATTTAATTGGGTTTAAAAGCGCAGCGTTAAGTTTGACTAATAGTATTCCGAATGATGATTTTGTTGCAATGTTTATCAATTTATCAGACTACAAATATATTGGACATTATATTGGAAATTCTAATGTTTCAAATTTTACTGTTGACGAAATCAATTCTGTTGGAGTAAGCTATGAAACTATTGACAAAGTTACCAAAAAGCCCAAATGTAATTGTAATTGGACATGTAGTTGGTATGGTAACTACTCAACAAATTGCCAAGAAACTGAAACAGGATGTGGATTTTTTGGAAACTCATTTTGTAATGGGCACGTCTAATTAGCTGATTAATAATATTAGAAATTATGAAAGTTTATAAAATAATATTGCTGATGGCAATTTTGAGTATTATTTACAATATTATAGGAGTAATAGTATGGTACCAACACCGATATTTACTTTTCTTGATGTTGATTTCAACTTTCATAATTTCGTATATTATTTTTACAAAGACAAATCAGAAAGATAAATTAAAAGTTAGTCTTTTATTCGTAACTCCTTTTATCCTTCTATCTTTTTTTTCTTGTCTTTATTATAGAGATTTCTCAAGAGGATTGCCATATATAGTTTTTGTTCCTTTTAGTACTTATTTAGCTTATCTTGCCTTAAAAACAAATAGGGTAGTAATTTCAATAATTTCTTTTTTTGTTTTTTGTATAATATCTTTTTTTTTATTTCCAAATTATTTTATTTATTATCACAATCACAATGCGGAAAAAAACATCATGTTTAATAATATAGAACTGGTAAATAAAAGCAATAAAACAGTAAAACTCAATCCGAAAAAAATTATTGTTCTAGACTTTTGGTCTACAAATTGTGGTATTTGTTTTAAAAAATTTCCTGATTTACAAAAGACATATAATAAGTTTAAGAATAATAAAAGCGTAGATATCATATCTGTTAATGTTCCAATTAGAAATGATAAATTTGAAATAACAGTAAAAATATTAGACAGTATTGGATATACATTTCCTAAGCTTTTCGCAAAATCATTAGAAGAAGTTGAAACAAAACTGAAGTTTAATACTTTTCCACATCTAATAATAATTAAAGAAGGAAGAATTAGATATGATGGATATCTTGTTACAGAAGATGAATCAAAATTATATAATATCGATGATGAAATTAATAAACTTCTTGTTGAATGAGAATTTCAAAACTAATTGAATAATTTTTTTTTAAATATCTTATACTTCTATAAAAGCATACTACCTATAAATTTATGTTTATCAGTTTTTGGTGCAGTTTTAAATGGACTAAATGGTTTTGTTATAACATTTCTTTTTATTGGATTTTTTATTTGTTTTTTAGAAAAAGAGACAAATAGAAAAGAGGAGTATTTATTTTACCACAATAATGGTGTTTCTAAAACGCATCTTTGGCTGTATAGCAGCCTTATAAATCTTTTTACTGTTATGGTCATTTTTCTAATATCTTTACTATTTTGAAAAAAAACGTACTAGAAATTGATAGTATTCAAAAGCATTTTAATTATAAAATTTTGCTTTCAGATATTTATATAAAATGTGAAACAGGTAATATTATTGGTTTGTTAGGAAGGAATGGTAGTGGTAAATCTACATTGTTTAAGATAATTTTTGGAATAGAAGATGCGGAAAACAAGTTTATAAGAATTAATGATATAGTAAAAGAAAAAAATTATAGTCTTTTAAAGGAAATTAGCTATTTACCTCAAAATAATTTTATTCCAATACAATTATCAATAAAAAAAGCTATTTCATTATCAATTAAAAAAGACCAACATAATTTGTTTTATAATGATGAAAATATAGAATCTATAAAAGAAAAATATATCCATCAACTATCGGGAGGCGAATTAAGATATTTAGAAATAAAAATTATACTTTTTAATAAATCAAAATTTATTTTATTAGATGAGCCATACAACGGATTGTCTCCTATAAGCATTCAAAAAATAAACAATTTAATAGTAGACAATTCGAAAAGAAAAGGAATTATTATTACGGATCATAATTATGTAGAGATAATTAAAATTGCCACTGAAATTATATTGTTAAAAGATGGAAAAACAAATTCTGTTAACAATATAAATGACTTGAAAGAAAAAGGATATTTAACTTTAAATAATTAAAAAATAATTTATATGAAATATTATATAATGACACTTATGTTTTTATCACAAGCGATAACTTTTGCCCAATCTGACCTAGAAAATATTTTAAAAGGTGGAGAAATCATAGTAAATGGTCTGAGTTTTATAAAAGGGAGTAAACCAAAAACAGATTCTAAAACTATTGAAAGTATTTGTATAAAAAACAAACTTACTGACAAAATAACGTTTAAATTAATTGGCAAAGATGAAGAAGGCAATGATGTAAAAAAAGAGCTCGTTGTTCAAAAAGATGGTAAAGAGTGCGTTTTTAATGTTCCTAAAGGGGTTTGGGCTTATGAAATTGATTTAGCCAATAAAGAAGTTTATAAAAAAGGAGAATACAAACTCGAAGATGAAATCACTATAACGGTTAAGGAGAATTAAATAAAAAATCCCGCACTTGCGGGATTAGAAAATAGCTATGTTGTCTAAAAAAAAGCGAAGCCTCTTCTTAACCTAAAATTTAAAACTTATTTTCCTATGTGTTTAAATAAACATAACCGAATAATTAGAATAAAAAAAATCCCTCGATTGAGGGATTTTTTTTGTTCTTATGTTTTATTATTTCAACTTTTTCTTTACTTCTACTTCTTGGAAAGCTTCGATAATGTCGAGTTGTTCAATGTCGTTGTAATTCTTAATTTGGATTCCGCAATCATATCCTTTCGATACGTCTTTCACGTCGTCTTTAAAACGTTTTAATGCGACTAACTCGCCTGTGAAAATTACAACACCTTCACGTATTAAACGTATTCTGGAATTTCTGTAGATTTTACCATCGGTCACCATACAACCTGCAATAGATCCCACTTTAGAAATTTTGAATATCTCACGAATTTCGGCAGTTCCGGTAATTTCCTCCTTCATTTCTGGAGAAAGCATTCCTTCCATTGCATCTTTCAAGTCGTCAATAGCATCGTAAATAATAGAATAGTTACGGATATCGATTTCTTCTTTATCAGCTAATTGACGTGCATTTCCGGCAGGACGAACATTAAATCCGATGATGATAGCATCTGAAGCAGAAGCCAACATTACGTCGGTTTCGGTAATCGCTCCAACTCCTTTATGTATAATATTGATTTGAATTTCTTCGGTAGATAATTTAGAGAACGAATCAGACAAGGCCTCAACAGATCCATCCACGTCTCCTTTAAGGATGATGTTTAATTCTTTAAATTGTCCAAGCGCAATACGACGTCCAATCTCCGCCAACGTAATGTGACGTTGTGTACGAACCGATTGTTCACGCATTAATTGCGTACGTTTTCCTGCGATTTGTTTAGCTTCTCTTTCGTCGACAAAACAATTGAATTTATCTCCAGCTGTTGGCGCACCATCCAAACCTAAAATAGATATTGGCGTTGCTGGTCCGGCACTTAACACATTATGACCTCTTTCATCATGCATGGCTTTTACTTTTCCGTGGTGTTTTCCGGCAAGGACATAATCACCCACTTTCAATGTTCCGGCTTGAACTAAAACGGTAGAAACGTAACCTCTACCTTTGTCAAGAAATGCTTCAACAACAGTCCCGAGTGCTGGTTTATTTGGATTCGCTTTTAATTCTAAAATTTCAGCTTCTAATAATACTTTTTCTAGTAATTCTTTTACGCCTAAACCTGTTTTTGCAGAAATATCTTGGGATTGGATTTTTCCTCCCCAGTCTTCAACAAGAAGGTTCATTCCTGCTAATTTTTCTTTTATTTTCTCTGGATTTGCTGTTGGCTTATCCACTTTATTGATAGCGAAAATCATCGGAACCCCCGCAGCTTGTGCGTGACTGATGGCTTCTTTTGTTTGCGGCATGATGTCGTCATCGGCAGCGATTACAATAATTGCAATATCGGTAACTTGTGCTCCACGTGCACGCATCGCGGTAAACGCCTCGTGACCTGGAGTGTCTAAAAACGCGATTTTTTGTCCGCCTTCTAGTGTTACACCGTAAGCACCAATGTGTTGTGTAATTCCACCCGACTCACCAGCGATTACATTTTCTTTACGGATATAATCCAGTAACGATGTTTTACCGTGATCGACGTGACCCATTACGGTTACGATTGGTGCTCTTTCGATTAATTCTTCTTCTGTATCGGCAACAATTTCAATAGCGTCTTCGATGTCGGTTGTGATAAATTCAACTTCAAAACCAAATTCGTCAGCAACAATGGTAAGCGTTTCTGCATCCAAACGTTGGTTCATGGTTACCATGATTCCGAGTGCCATACATGTTCCGATTACTTTTGTAATTGGCACATCCATCATGGTTGCAATTTCACCAACTGTAACAAACTCGGTTACTTTAATGGTTTTGCTACCTTCTTCGATGGCTCTTTGCTCCTCGTCGGTTCTTTGACGGTGCGTATCTCTTTTGTCTTTTCTGTATTTTGCCGCTTTCGATTTAGATCCCTTTCCTTGAAGACGTTCTAACGTTTCCTTGATTTGGTTTTTAACTTCTTCCTCTGTTGGTTCTACCTTTTGAACAATAGCAGGACGATTTCCTTTTTGGAAACCTCCGCCACCGCCACCTGGACGCGCTACAAATTTTCCTCCAGTTCCGGTTTTCGCTCCTGGTGTAATTGCTCCCGGAGTTCCAGGTTTATTTTCACCTGGTTTTGGCGGAATTCTTTTACGTTTATTTTTATCGCCTGGCTTGATGTCGCCTGGTTTATTTGGTGTAATCTTAGGATCTTCTTTTTTCTTCTTCGGCTTATTGAATTGCGTTAAATCAATTTTTTGGCCGGTAAGAATTGGTCCAGTTAGATTTTGATATTGCGTTGTATGCGTTTCGTCGATAGGTTCTTCAACAATTTCCTTTACTTCTTTAGGTTTTTCAGGAGCAGGTTTAGCAGCAGCCACTTCTTTTTTCTCAATCACTTCAGATGGAGTAGTTGGCGTTTGCTTGGCTGGCTCGCTATCACTCGATACTGGAGCTGGTTTTTGTTTTACTGGCTCGCTTTCTGTAGCAACAGGTTTAGCAACAGGAACTGCTGGTTTTGGTTCCAAATCAATTTTTCCTACTTGTTTCGGACCAATAACACTTGCTCTTGCTTTAATTACTTCTTGTTGTTGTTGACGCGCTTCTTCTAATTTTCTTTTGTCTTCAATTTCTTTTTCTCTTTCAAGACGAAGTGCTTCTTTTTCTTTTTTTATTTCTTCACTTACTCCAATAGAAGCTTCTTTGTTACCTCTATCACCATCAAATTGGTCACGAAGGATTTTGTATACATCATCAGAAATTTTTGTGTTGGAATTGTTTTCAATAGCAACTCCTTTACCTTTTAGGTAATCCACAGCTCTTTCTAGAGAAATATTTAATTCCCTTAAAACTTTGTTTATTCTAATATTTCCTTCAGACATAAAATCTTTTTAATGTTAACTTCGGTGAGAGAATGAATTAATCTTCAAATTCATCTTTCAAAATTCGTATTACTTCTAAAATTGTTTCTTCTTCTAAATCGGTTCTTTTTACTAAATCGGCAACGTCTTGTTTCAAAATACTTCGAGCGGTATCCAATCCTATTTTAGCAAATTCATCGATTACCCAACCATCTATTTCATCGGAGAACTCTGTTAATTCAACATCATCTTCTTCCATTGCACTACCTTCACGGATAACATCCAATTCGTAACCTGTTAATTGTCCAGCCAATTTGATATTGTGTCCACCACGACCAATTGCCTTAGACACTTCTTCTAATTTCAAGAACACTTCGGCTCTTTTATTTTCTTCGTCAATTTTTATTGACGATACTTTTGCAGGACTTAAAGCTCTTGTGATGTATAATTGTGTGTTACTTGTAAAATTAATAACGTCGATATTTTCGTTTCCTAATTCACGAACAATTCCGTGAATTCGAGACCCTTTCATTCCAACGCAAGCTCCAACAGGATCAATTCGATCATCGTACGAATCGACAGCTACTTTTGCTTTTTCACCCGGAATTCGAACTACGTTTTTAATCATAATCAAACCGTCAAAAACTTCTGGGATTTCTTGTTCAAATAATTTTTCTAAAAAGCTTGGTGCTGTTCTAGACATAATAATTTGCGGTTTGTTTCCTTTTAATTCAACGCTTTCGATGATTCCTTTTACGTTATCTCCTTTACGGAAGAAATCGGAAGGAATTTGTTTTTCTTTTGGCAATACGATTTCGTTTCCTTCATCATCCACCAAAATTACAACTCTTGGACGAACGTGATGTACTTCGGCAGTATAAATTTCACCAATTAAATCTTTAAATTGTTTGTATAAATTGGTATTGTCATGCTCATGGATCTTAGAAATAAGGTTTTGTCTTAATGCTAAAATGGCTCTTCTCCCTAAGTCGATAAGCTTTACTTCTTCTGAAACTTCTTCACCGATTTCAAAATCAGGTTCGATTTTTTGAGCTTCAGTAAGTGTGATTTCTTCATTTTCTAAATCCAAATCATCATCGGCAACAACGATTCTTCTTCTCCAGATTTCCATATCTCCTTTATCGGGATTTATGATAATATCAAAATTCTCGTCAGAACCATACTTTTTCTTTAAAGCATTTCTAAACACATCTTCTAAAATCGCCATAAGCGTTACTCGATCAATAAGTTTATCGTCTTTAAACTCTGAGAATGATTCGATTAATGCAATATTTTCCATTATTCTTCTTAATTAAAATTTATCGTAACAATTGCTTCTTTTATTTCTGAGTAAGGAATTTCTTGTTTTTTTACAACCGTTTCCTTTCCTTTTCCTATTTTTTTTGGTTCTCTTGCAGACCAAGTCAACACGATTACCTCATCGTTTGCGCTTACTAATTGTGCTTCAATAGTTTCGGTAGTGGTTTTTACTTTAAGTGTTCTGCCAATATTTTTTTTGTATTGACGAACTAACTTTAAAGGTGAAGAAACGCCAGCCGAAGCTACTTCTAAAGAAAAATCCTGTTCTTCTCGATCCAGATTATTATCGATCGCTTTACTGATATCAATACAATCTTGCAAAATCACTCCACTATCTCCGTCTAAAGTAATGGTAATTTTATTGGCTTCATTTATCGACAAATCAATCAAAAAAACCGATGGTTTTTCTTTCAATGCTTCATTTAATAATTCTAAAACCTTTTCTTTAAACGCCATAATTTTATAAAAAGAGGGAAGCATTGCTTCCCTCATTATTTAGTTTCACTAATAAATAACGATGCAAATATACTATTTTTTTTTATATGACAAATATCATTTATCAATCTTAAAAAAAATCCTTATCTTTATGGTATAAAAATATACTATATAAAACCTATAAATTACTGTCAAAATGAAAAAAATTTTAATCCCAACAGACTTTTCTGATCATGCAGAATATGCCTTAAAAGTAGCCGCACAAATTGCGAGAAAAAATAATGGTGAGATTATATTATTACACATGCTCGAATTGCCTAATCAAGCTGGTGATGCAATAGGAAGTGGTCATAACATACCCGAATTGATGTTTTTTAAAAATGCCGCAATTAAAAAATTAGAAGATTTAATGGAGGAAGATTATTTGGATGGAATTCCCGTTTCAGAAGTGATTCAATTTGAAATGGCATTTGATGGAATAATGAAAATAAGTCAAAAAAATAATGTCGACTTAATCGTTATGGGATCGCATGGCGCTAGTGGTTTTAAAGAAATGTTTATTGGTTCTAATGCCGAAAAAGTAGTAAGAAACTCCGATGTTCCTGTGTTAATAATTAAAAAAGAGCAAAATGACTTTCAAGTAAATGACTTCGTTTTCGCTTCTGACTTTGCGGATGAAATTAAAAACCCATTTCAAAAAGCGGTCGATTTTGCCAACAAATTTGATGCTACACTTCATCTGGCAATGATCAACACTCCGAATAATTTTAAATCTACTGCCGAAGCAGAAGGTATTATGAAAAAGTTTGTTTCTGAATTTAAAATTAATAAATACGACTTGCATCTTTATAGTGATACCAATGTAGAGAAAGGAATTTTGAACTTCTCCAATAGTGTAAATGCCGATTTAATCGGAATGAGTACTCACGGCAGAAAAGGATTGGCGCATTTCTTTAACGGAAGCATCAGTGAAGATTTGGTGAATCATGCCTCTCGACCAGTGGTGACTTTTAAAATATAAAGAAATTTTAGTAAAACCAAAAAGAAGCCGTTTCGTAACAAAATTCGAAACGGCTTCTTTTTTTACGTTTGTTATATTTTTTACACTGAGATAAAAGAGAAAAGCACAGAGATTCACAGAGATTTATTCTTTGTATTTTCTCTGTGCTTTTCTCTGTGAATCTCTGTGTCATAGAAATCGTTTCTAATTTTGAGTCGTTTTTTTGTTGTTCTACAAGGACTTCCCAATAATTCTCTGGATAAACTTCTCATCCTTGTTAAAACAAAAAATCCCAACTAAAAAAGTTGAGATTATTTTGTTGGTCTACAAGGACTTCCCGATACGATACGCTATCGGGATAAACTTCTCATCCTTGTTAAAACAAAAAATCCCAACTAAAAAAGTTGAGATTATTTTGTTGGTCTACAAGGACTCGAACCTTGAAAGACTGCACCAAAAACAGTTGTGTTACCATTACACCATAGACCAATTACTTCACTAAGCATTATTATCAGCGGAGTTCAGTGAACTTCGTTTTTGCTTAACGCGAGTGCAAATTTAAGACAAATTTTATTTTAAGCAAACATTTAGTGGTTTTTTATCTAAAAAAAGTAAAATGAAATAAAAGCATAATTTTTAATCACACATACTAAACTGAATGAATTGTAGTTATGGATTACTATGTGTAGAAATTTTTGATAAGCCGTAGTGGTTTCAGTAAAAAAATAGTTTCTTTGCATATTAAAAATAGCATCTTTTATATGACAGCATTTAACTTTAAGAAGTGGAATACAATTACGGGTTGGGTTGCATTTACAATAGCTTTAGTTACTTATACTTTAACTGTTGAACCGTCAATGAGTTTTTGGGATTGTGGAGAATATATTGCCACAGCGGCAAAACTTGAAGTAGGCCACCCACCAGGAGCTCCTTTGTTTCAGATGCTCGGAGCGTTTTTTGCCATGTTTGCAACAAGTAAAGAAACCGTGGCTTTAATGGTAAATATGATGTCGGTATTTTCAAGTGCCTTTACCATTCTCTTTATGTTTTGGTCGTCAAGTATTGTATTAAAGAAAATAATATCCCAATATACTGAAGTTGATAAAAACAATAGTATTGTTATATTAGGTAGTTCCTTTGTTGGTGCTTTGGCTTTTACTTTTTCCGATAGTTTTTGGTTTAATGCTGTTGAAGCCGAAGTATATGCCATGGCAACATTGCTAATTGCTTTGCTTTTTTGGCTGGGATTACGATGGGAACAAGATATGAATACGCCACGTGGAAACCGTTGGTTGTTGTTAATTTCATTAATAATCGGACTCTCTTTTGGAGTGCACTTTATGGCTTTACTGACGATTCCATCTATTGGATTTCTGTATTTTTTTAAAAATTATAAAAAAGTAACTGTTAAGAATTTCATTATTGCGAATATTGTAATTATTGCAATTCTTTTATTTATTTTCAAATTATTACTTCCGTATACCTTAGCCTTTTTTGGAAAAACCGAAATTTTAATGGTAAACAATGTCGGTTTACCATTTGATTCGGGAAGTATTTTTGCGTTTTTATTAATTGTAGCTTTCTTTTATTTTGGATTGCGTTACACTAAGAAAAAAGAACAAGCCTTTTTCAATACCATATTGTTGTGCATTCTTTTTGTATTAATCGGATTTTCTACTTGGATAATGCTTCCCATCCGTGCCAACGCCAACACGCCAATTAACGAAAACAAACCTTCCGATGCTGCCGAAGTTTTGGCATATTATAACCGGGAACAATACGGTGTAAATCCTTTATTCTACGGTCCGCAATACACCGATACTTTTGCAGGTTTAGATAAAGACAATCCGTATTTAGACAAAGCGCCTAATTACGAAAGAGATTACAAAACCGGTAAATATGTTATTGTCAATAATTATAAAAATGCAGAACAAAATACCGATGACCATCACAAAGCCTTTTTGCCTAGAATGTGGAGTACAGAACATATTGAGAATTACATCAACTTGTCAAAACCGCCCGAATTTTCTATAAATCCAGACTATTCCGAAGAACAAGAATTAATTGATATTGTATCCGAATTCCGCAAAGCCTATGCTTCTCACAAAATTGACAATGAAGGTTACGTCGCTTTTTTAAAAGCCTATGGTGATTATTTAATAATTGAAAAACCTTCTACAGTTGACAATCTTAGCTATATGTTTGAATATCAATTTGGCTATATGTATGGGCGTTATTTACTGTGGAATTTTGTCGGAAGACAAAACGACATTCAAGGAAAATACGATAATCTTGATGGGAATTGGCTCAGTGGAATAAAATTTATCGACGAAATACATTTGGGTTCTCAAAATGATTTGCCTAAAGACGTTATTAACAATAAAGGGCGAAATACCTATTACTTCCTGCCTTTTATTATTGGATTAATCGGATTTATGTATCACGCGCAAAGAGACCGAAAAAGCTTTTACGTCTTACTTTCGTTATTTTTATTCACCGGATTAGCGTTAAAAATTTACTTAAACGAAAGACCTTTTGAACCTCGCGAAAGAGATTATGCACTCGTAGGTTCGTTTTATGTATTTGCCATTTGGATCGGATTTGGAGTCTATGCTATTTATGAAATAGTAAAAGAAAAACTCGCCCCAAAACTCGCTTCACCAATAGTAATCGGCGCTTCGTTACTTGCTGTTCCTGTTTTAATGGCCTGTCAAAATTGGGACGATCACGACCGTTCTGATCGTTATACTGCTATTGCAATGGCAAAAGCGTATCTTAATTCGTGTGAACCCAATGCCATTTTATATACCATCGGCGACAACGATACTTTTCCGCTTTGGTATGCTCAAGAAATTGAAGGAATACGTCCCGATATTAAATTGTGTTGCACCAGTTTATTAATGACCGATTGGTATGTAGATCAAATGAAAATGAAAACCTACAGTTCTGATGGATTACCGATTTCATTTACCCACAATCAATATGTTGATGGAACTCGCGATTATATTATTTTTAGTGAACAAGTCAAAAACAGATGGAATCTAAAGGACTTTTTAAACTTTGCCAAAAGTGAAGATACCATCACTGAAGTGGAAATGGCAAGTGGTCAACGGGTTCATTTCTTCCCAACTAATAAAGTCAGAATTCCGGTTGATAAAGAAGCGGTAATTAAAAATAAAGCCGTAAACCCAAAATACTATGATTCAATTGTACCTTTTATAGATATCGATATTGATGGTAATGCACTTTATAAAAATAGAATTATTATGTTGGACATATTAAACAATAATAATTGGAAACGTCCCACTTATTTTAGTCCAGGTAGTTTTAACAATGACGATTATTTATGGATGAAAGACTACCTCCAATTGGACGGAATGGTGTACAAATTAGTTCCAATAAAAACTAAAATTAGTGAAGATGCTCCAATGGATATGGGTCAAATTGATAGCGATAAAATGTTCAATATTGTTCAAAAATGGACATGGGGCAATGGCGATAAAACCACGATTTATCACGATCCTGAAACACGAAAAAACAGTATCTCTACGAGAACCAATCTGTCTCGTTTGATGTATCAACTTATCAAAGAAGGCAAAATTGGCAAAGCCAAAGCGATCATTGAAATGGGGGTAACTAAATTCCCACTCGATTATTATGGCTATTACACCATGGTTGAACCTTTCGCAGATGGTTATTATAAAGTGAATGAAAATGCAAAAGCGCGTGAATTGCTGAATCGATTAATGACAAAATACAAAGAGAATTTGAAATTTTACAGCACTTTATCTTCATCTGACAAAGGCTTTTTTAGAAGCGATATTGCTACTGATATTGAGCGCTACAGAAGTTTATTAAAAGTAATGAAAAGCAATCACGATATAGAATTTTACAATAAAAGTAGAGCGACTTTTAATACGATAAACAATCAATTTCAATTTATTGGAAGAGATATGGAATAAGCTGAAAAGCAATTATTAAATGCCAACTGATTTATTAGTTGGCATTTTTTTTATCTAAATTTGAGCTATGAAATTACGTTGGATAAAAACAAATGGACTCATCAAAAAAATATTTTCCAATTACATTTGGGATTTACCCAACAGGGAGAATAAAATCTACCTTACCTTTGACGATGGTCCGACTCCGGAAATCACCGAATGGACTTTAAATCAACTCCAGCGCTATAACGCGACAGCCACTTTCTTTTGCATCGGAGATAACATTCGAAAATATCCTGCGATTTTTAAACGTGTAATCGAAAACAATCACACTATTGGAAATCATACTTTTAATCATTTGAATGGATGGAAGATTTCAAACGAAATTTATCTAAAAAATGTTGAATTGTGTTCTAATGAATTGACCAATGAGTGCTCAGTGCTCAGTGCTCAGTATTCAGAGAAGAGTGACTGCCAACTGAGCACTGAACACTGCCAACTTTTTCGTCCTCCTTACGGGAAAATAAAACCTTCACAATCTAAACAACTGCGAAAACAAGGCTATAAAATTATCATGTGGGATGTTTTGAGCGAAGATTTTGACACTACCGTTTCTAAAGAAAAATGTCTAGAAAATGTAATTAACAACGTGCAATCTGGAAGCATTATTGTTTTTCACGATAGTGTAAAAGCATTTCCCCACTTGGAATATGTTTTACCAAAAGTACTAGAAATAGGAAGTAAAAAGGGATTCGTTTTTGAGGCGATAAGGTGAGATTGCTTCGTTTTCCTAAAATTCGGAACAAGCTCTCGCAATGACTAAATCTGTTCTTGAACCAAACCAATAATGGTATTTGCATCCAACTCGCCAGATTGTCTCCAAATCATTTGACCTTCTTTGTAAATCATTAATGTTGGAAGTCCTTTGATACGCAATGCATCAGCTAATTCTTGATTCTTATCGACATCGATTTTAATCACTTTAGCTCGGTCGCCAAGGGCTGCTGCTACATCTCTAATAACAGGATGCATCGATACTGATGATTCATTCCACTCTGTGTAAAAGTCGATTAACACTGGAACTTGAGCATTTATAAGTTCACCAAATTTTGACATAAAACCAAAATATTTACAGCTCTCTTTTTAAATCAGAAAGCAATTTGCTTTACAAATATACTATTTTTAACCAATTACACTATATTTTGAACTTTTTTTAGTTCGATAACCGTAATTTCGGGCATTATCCCAACTCTTCCTGGATAAGCGTGGAATCCCAAACCTCGGTTTACATAAATATAACGGCCTAGGTTTTCATACAAACCCGCCCATTGTTTGTACACATATTCTACTGGACTCCATTTAAAAAATCCAGGAATCTCAATCCCGAATTGAAAACCATGCGTATGTCCAGCTAATGTTAAATGAAAGTGCTTTTCGTGATTTTTAACCACATATTCCCAATGACTTGGATCGTGACTCATTAAAATTTTAAAATCTTCTTTTTTCAAATCGGCAGAAGCCAAATTAATATCGCCTCTTTCTCCAAAATGTTTGCCCCAATTTTCAACACCAACTATGGCAATTTGATCATTTCCTTTTTTGATTTTTACATTTTCATTGAGTAACAAATTAAAACCAATTTGTCCGTATAAATTTTTAATAGCAACAAAATTTTCTTCTTTAGCTTCTTTGGAAGGCCAATCGACATACTCTCCATAATCGTGATTTCCTAAAACCGAATATTTCCCGTAGTTGTGCCTTTTAATTTTATTGAAAGTGTCAATCCATGGATGCATTTCTTTAGCATGCGTATTTACAATATCTCCTGTAAATAAAATCATATCGGTATCTTGCTCATTAATTAAGTCGATTGCATATTGAATTTTTTCTGGGTTGTCAAAACTTCCACTGTGAATGTCTGATATTTGTGTGATTTTAAAACCGTCAAATGCATCTGGTAAATCCGGAAAAAACAAGGTTTGTTTGATGACTTTGAAATTGTATTTTCCAATGGTCATTCCGTATATTAAGGACAAAAACGGAACTGCTGCAACACCTAATGCTACTTGACTCACAAAGCGTCTTCTTTCTGGTAAAAAAGAAGCTTCTTTATCGTAATTGGCAAAGAAATTTTTGGTGCCGATGAGCAATCTCAAAACGTCTTCCATAGCCATAAAGAATGTCACCAATACTTTCGGAATCAAAACCAACAGCAACAATCCCAACGTAATCATCGTCATCGATGTTTGTCCCACTTTTCTATCAAACTTTGTGAATTCGTAAAATATAAAAACCACTGCCGTAAGCGACAGCAAAATATATGTAATTTGAACCCATCTAATTTTAGTAACGGTCTTAATAGCTTGAAAGGAATAGATTTCTACAACAGCTATTATTAAAAAAAGGATAATCCAGCGAAGTGACATTTTGAAAATTTTTAACAAATTAACGAAGAAAGTCAACGCTAAAATTGATTTTAGAAAAATTTAACTAACAACCTAAACCAAAAAAGCTGACAAATTTCTTCATCAGCTTCTAAACAATTAATAACATTTGTTTTACTAACTTCCTTTTATAATGGTTTCACTAACTTATATCAATAAAACAACCGTAATTAATTATTTTTTTGCAGGCGTTGCAGTTGTTGTAGCTTCTGCTTTTTTCTCAGCTCTGGCAGCTTTTCTAGTTGCTTTTTTAGTTGCTTTCACTTCTTTAGCTGGAGTTGCTTTCGCTGCTGGTGTTTGTTGTGCGTTAACCATTGCTGTAGTTCCTAATAAAACTGCTGCTAACATCAATACTTTTTTCATGATTTCTGATTTTTTAAATTAATTATTTATTTAATTACATGTCAAAAGTAGATTTGCTAAATGAAGATAAAATGAAGAAAACAACCTTCTAAAAAATATTAACTTTTATTTAGGTTTTCATCTGATTTGGAAAATTAAATAGAAAAGCACTTCCTTCTTTTGGTATGGATGTTACTTCAATGGTAATGCGATGAAAAAGTGCAATGCTGTTGACAATTGCCAATCCCAATCCCAATCCTTCCTGATTGAAATCGATACGTTCAAAGCGATTGAAAATTTTACCGATTTGCTCTGAAGTCATTCCGAAACCCGAATCGGCAATAGAAATAAAATACTTTTTATCTGAAAATCCATCGGTGATTGTAATCGTTCCGTCGACATCATTGTACTTTATCGCATTTATGATGACGTTTAAAAATAGCACATGAAGTAAGGTTTTATTTCCATTGAATGGAAACTGATGCTGCATTTGGAAACTCACTTTTATATTTTTCTCAGCAATTCGGTCTTCTAAATCTTCTAATAATCCTGAAAGTAATTCCTTAAATTGTATTGTTTCGTTATGATCAAACTGATTGTTTTCTATTCTCGAAATCAACAACAAATTATTGATGATTTTCTTTAATGTGTCTAATGTTTTTAACGAACTTACAATTTTGTCTTGCGCATTGTCGTCGATGCTTTCGTTTTGCAACAGATTTTCAAATCGGTTTTTTAGCAACGAAATGGGCGTTAGCAATTCATGCGAAACATTCGCAATGAATTGTTTTTCTTGTTTGAAATGCGCTTGAATTCGAGACATCATCTGATTCAACACCTTATCCAATTCCTGAAAATCGGTAGTGTGGGAAACAATCGAAGTGTAATCAAAAGTTTCTGGCTCGTTGACATGACTGATTTTCTTATCAATAATCTTATAAAAAGGGACCAATAAATAGTCAATATAAAACGTGTCGACCATAAAAGTCACAAGCAAAATAACGACCAATACAATTAAAATAAAAAACCGAATGATAAAGGTCAGTTCCTGGATTTCGTTCAAACTATTCCCTATTTCGAGTTGGTAATTTTTACCTTTATAAACAAACTGTTGTTGTGAAATTCTGAAATCGCTTTGTTCGCCTTCAATGACTCTGGCTTCGGTTATAAAATTAATGGTTCTCGAAATACGATTCCCTTTTAATCTCGAAAGTGTTATGAACTCATTATGAAAAGTAGAGAAAGTTGAAAAATTACCAACAGTGTCATCACTAACAAGGAATTCATTGATTTCATCCCGATCCAAATGCTCCATAAATTTTTTATTCTTTTCCAATAAACTTTTATGGATTTGCTTGTAAATGACTTTTTCTGCCAAAAACGGCAACATAAACCACAGAACAACCAACAAGATAATTCTCGAAATAGCATTAAAAACGGCGAGTTGAAGTTTTAATTTCATTTATATATTTATTCGATAGCCGACATTTCTAACGGTTTCAAACCAATCAATTGCAGTGTGTTTTTCCAATTTTTTACGAAGGTTACGAACGTGAACATCGATGAAATTAGAATCGGAATTGACTTCCAAAATATCACCCCAAATGTGCTCTGTGAGTTGCAAACGCGTAATCACCCTGTTTTTATTCAAAACCAAATACTGAAAAATGTCAAACTCTTTTTTAGTGAGATTAATAACAGTCGCATCAAAACTTACTTTATAATCTTGTAGTTGCAATTTAAATCCGTGCACTTCCAACTCATTTTGAACATAACCATGGATACGTCGGATTACAGCAAATAGTCTTGCCGAAAGTTCGGTGAGTGCAAAAGGTTTCGTCAGGTAATCATCGGCACCCAATTGCAAACCGTCAATCTTATCATTCAAATCGCCACGAGCAGTAACAATGATAACGCCTGTTTTGGTAGGTTTTTTTCGGAGTTCTTTTAGAATTTCAAAACCACTTCCATCGGGCAATCCCAAATCCAATAACAATAAATCAAAATCGTTGCTGTTGATTTCCTCGAGTGCTGCTTCACAATCGGTGGCGATTTTACAAACATATCCATTTTGAGAAAGAAAATCTTTGACTTCAAAAGCGAGCTCTTTATTATCTTCAACAATAAGAATATTCATAACCTAATTTTATTTAAAAGTAGAATTTTAATATGAATTACTAATTTCAATTAGTGGTTTTTTAACACAAAAGCCGATAAATTGCTTTACCGACTTTTCATCAAACAATCATTTTTTGCTTCCATCATTTACTCATCATCACTTAGGAAACAAAAAGCAATTATTTATTTTTTCTGAGTTGCTGCTGGAGCAACGTTCACAGTTTTAACTGCTTTGTTTTTTCTATGTTTTTTGTGTTTTCCAAAAGTTACTTCTTTTGAAGCAATTTTTTTCAGCGGAATGGTATTCGCATTTACCATCACACTTGTTCCTAAAATCAAAGCGACCAACATTACCAATTTTCTCATGATTTCTAAAATTTAAGTTATATAAATACTATTATTTACAGTTCAAATGTACCAGTGCTAAATGAAGAAAAAATGAAGATTTGCCGTTTTTAAAAAGTTTAACTTTCCATTAAGATTTTGCCGAAACATCAATAACATTTGTTTATTTTTACATTCTTAAATTTTAAACCATGTCACAAAAACGCCTTTACCTTCTCGATGCTTACGCTTTAATATTTCGTGGTTATTTTGCTTTTATAAAAAATCCGCGTATCAATTCGAAAGGAATGGATACTTCTGCCATTATGGGGTTTATGAATGCTTTAATGGACGTTATCAAACGCGAAAAACCAGATCATTTGGCTGTTGCTTTTGATAAAGGCGGAAGCACCTACCGTTACGAAATGTATAAGGAATACAAAGCGCATCGCGACGAAACACCGGAAGCGATTAAAATTGCAGTGCCTTACATTCAGGAATTACTAAAAGCCATGCATATTCCGATTATTGAAGTGCCTGGCTTCGAAGCTGATGATTTGATTGGAACACTCGCCAAACAAGCCGAAAAAGAAGATTATAAAGTGTTTATGGTGACTCCCGATAAAGATTTTGCGCAATTGGTTTCCGAAAATATTTTTATGTACAAACCGGCGCGAATGGGGAATGATATTGAAATTTGGGGAATTCCGGAAGTCTTAGCCAAGTTTGAAATTGAAAGACCCGAACAAGTTATTGATTACCTCGGAATGATGGGAGATGCTGCCGATAATATTCCAGGATTGCCTGGCGTTGGTGAAGTTACTGCCAAAAAATTATTGAAAGAATTTGGTTCGATGGAAAATCTTCTAGCTAATACCGACAAGTTGAAAGGCGCTATGAAAGAAAAAATTGAAGCGAATGCCGAAATGGGAATTCTTTCTAAAAAACTGGCTCGAATTCTACTCGATTGTCCTGTTACTTTTAATGCTTCCGATTATGAACTTTCAAAACCCGATGTTGAAAAAACCGATGCTTTGTTTATGGAATTGGAATTTCGTCAAATGAAAGCACAATTCGACAAGTACTTTGGAACCGGACAAGAATACGATGAAATCGTTACCAATGGCAATGACGCTCCAACAGCACAGCCAACAAAAAAAGTACCTTCTAAAAAAGCGAACGAAGATCAATTTGATTTGTTTGGTTTTTCGGATGAAGATAGCGACGAACCTAAACCACATTCGTATTACGCGACTTTAGAAACTACCAACCATCACTACCAAATCGTTGCAGGTGATATGCCAGTAAAGTTCCTGATGCAAGGTTTAATGAATCAAACGTCGGTTTGTTTTGATACTGAAACTACAGGAATTGACGCACTTAATGCCGAGTTGGTTGGAATGTCTTTCTCGTATGAAAAAGGAAAAGCTTTTTATGTTCCGTTTCCTGAAAATCAAGAAGAGGCAAAAGTTCTAATAGCCAAATTGCAACCTTTTTTTGAAAATGAAGCGATTGAAAAAATTGGACAAAACGTCAAATACGATTTAAAAATCTTAACGAATTACGATGTTCAGATAAAAGGAAAATTGTTTGATACGATGATTGCGCATTACCTCATCAATCCCGATATGCGTCACAATATGGATGTTTTATCGGAAACGTATTTAAAATATTCGCCAAAATCAATCGAAACCTTAATTGGTAAAAAGGGGAAAAATCAACTATCGATGCGGGATGTTCCTTTAGAAGATATCAAGGAATATGCGGCTGAAGATGCAGATATTACTTTTCAATTAAAACAAAATTTCAGTCCGATTTTAGACAAAGCAGAAACGAAAAAATTGTTTGATGAAATCGAAATTCCGCTGATTCCAGTTCTCGCCGCAATGGAAATGGAAGGCATCAATTTGGATGTTGCCTTTCTAAAATCAATGTCCGTCGACATGCAAAAAGAAATTGATGCTTTCGAACAAAAAATATATGAAACCGCTGGTGAGAAATTCAATTTGGCTTCTCCAAAACAACTCGGAGACATTTTATTCGATAAAATGAAAATTGGCGGCGCCAAACAAAAGAAAACCAAAACAGGGCAATACGCCACTGGCGAAGAAGTGTTAAGTTATTTAGCCAACGAACACCAAATTGTAAAAGACATTCTCGATTGGCGGCAAATGGTGAAATTACAAAGTACGTACATTGAAGCATTGCCAAATCAAGTTGATAAAAAAACAGGGCGAGTTCACACCGATTATATGCAAACCGTTGCTGCTACTGGTCGATTGAGTTCTAATAATCCGAACTTGCAAAACATTCCGATTCGAACTGAAAGAGGGCGATTAATCCGAAAAGCATTTATTGCTCGTGATGAAAATTACACGTTACTTTCTGCCGATTATTCACAAATAGAATTGCGGATAATCGCCGCCTTGTCGGGAGAAGAAAACATGATAAAAGCGTTTCAAAACAACGAAGATATTCACAAATCAACCGCTGCAAAAGTCTTCAATGTGGCTTTGGAAGAAGTGACAAAAGAGCAAAGAAGCAATGCGAAAACGGTCAACTTCGGAATCATTTACGGCGTTTCTTCCTTTGGACTGAGCAATCAAACGTCGCTATCACGAAAAGAAAGTGCTGAGTTGATTGAGGCGTATTATGCGACCTATCCAAAACTAAAATCGTACATGTCAAACCAAGTTGATTTTGCAAGAGAAAATGGATACGTTCAAACCGTTTTAGGTCGACGTCGTTATTTGAAAGACATTAATTCGGCAAACTTTGTCGTGAAAGGAGGTGCCGAAAGGAATGCGGTGAATGCTCCCATTCAAGGAAGTGCTGCCGATATTATCAAAATCGCCATGATCAACATCTACAAAAAACTAACTTCCGAAAACTGGAAATCGAAAATGTTGTTGCAGGTCCATGATGAATTGGTATTTGATGTTCACAATTCTGAATTGGAAAAAATACAACCCATGATTAAACACGAAATGGAAAATGCTTTTAAATTAGATGTGCCTTTAGAAGTGGAAATGGAAATAGGAAAAAATTGGTTGGAGGCACATTAATTTGATATTAAATCATTTATAATTTTTAGAAAAACAATTTATTAGTTATATTTACACCAAACTATAAAATCAATAACTATGAAAAAAATTACGCTAATCTTTTTATTTTTATTTAGTTTGTGTGTTCAATCACAAACTATTTCTCATTCTATATCTATGGCATTAGGAACAACGAATGTTTCCTGTGGTAATACTGCTCCGCCACTAACATCTAGTGACAACAAATATTATAGATTTTTTAATTTAAGTGACTTTTCTATCACTGGAGACTGGGCTGTTTCAAGTGTTCAATTTGGCATACAAGTATTAACTCTTCCAACTGTCCCTGATGGGATTAACATGAAAGTTAGAATATATTCAACTACTGCAACCAACTTCCCTACTAATTTTCCGACTGGTTATAATCAAATTGTGTCTGTAAATAGAACTATTACTAGTGCAGATCTTTTAACAATAGTATCAGTTCCTATTGCAGCAGTAATTCCTGCAGGTTCTAATTTATTAGTTACATTAGAATATGGCGCTCAAACTGCTAATAGTGGTAATAGACTGATTTTTTCAGCTAATAATTTAGGCCAAACAGCACCAAGTTATTTATCTTCTACAGCTTGCAATATTCTTGTTCCAACTGATACAATTAATGTTGGTGCAGGTTTTCCTGATGCTCATCTTGTATTAAGTGTCACGGGTG